>PLMV01000186.1:0-7019 GCA_003141615.1 Syntrophaceae bacterium | reverse complement strand
TCGCCGATGATACGGTTATCGGAAACAATAACGTCTTCCATATAATTTTTATCGACAGGAATTCTTTCCGCATAAAGAAGAAAACCCTTGAAATCAGAATTAAAAACTTTTTCTTTGATTCCAATGTTGGCATTTTGCTGGGCGATGGTGAAAAGTAAACGTTTGGTAGCAAAATTACTTTGCGGCACAAGAAAATAACCGACAATGATAGTTATAATAAAAGTTATCAGTGAAGCGATAGCGACAGGATAGTAGATTTGCATCAAGCTGATGCCCGAAGTTTTGAGCGCCGTTATTTCGTTATCGGCAGAGAATCGGCCCATGGCAATAAGAATGGCTATCAAAAGGGCAATCGGAATGGTGAACAGCATAAAAGAAGGTAAAAGAAAAGAAATAAGTTTGGCTATAGAAAAAACACTGATACCTTTATTGATCATTAAATCCATGATCTGCAGGATTTTTCCCATGAGCAGGACAAAAGTCAGGATAAACAAAATGATGATAAAAGAAGAAGCAATTTCTTTAAATATATATCGATGAATGATTTTACGCATTTAATTATCAACTTTTATTTTTAAAATAACACGTATTGATGAATTTTCTCAAGTAAAACATGACGGCTTTATCAAAAGTTATTATGACTCTACACAGGTAATAATCTGGGTTTTGTTGAGTTTCATGAATCCCGCTACTTGTAATCACCCGGCTCCAGCCGTAGGGGGCTCCACTAAAATAATTGCAGAAAAATGTTTTTTAGTAAGGAAAGCATTCATTTATTGACAGTTGTAAGCATTTTTTCTATATTAATAAGATATTTTTACTTACCCGTTTGAAAAGGATAAACCGATGAAAGTTGACACAATGCGCCGGATTGATTACTATGTTGGCGTTCCTCTTTGTTTTCTGGGCTCGCTATGTCAAAAAGTTGCAACGTTGTTAATCAGGCGCGGTAAAAAAGCTCCGCGAAACATACTTTTTATCGAATTATCGGAAATGGGCAGTGCCATTTTAGTTGATCCGGCGATGAGAAAACTGCAAAAAGAAGCGGGCGCCAACCTTCACTTTGCTATTTTTAAGAAAAATAAACCCAGTCTGGATTTATTGGGCACAGTTCCCCGGGAAAATATTTATACAATCCGCGAGGACAGCTTGCCGGCGTTTGTGCTGGATACGTTGAAATTCTTTTATTGGACACGAAAAAGAAAAATTGATGCCGTAATTGATCTGGAGCTTTTTTCCCGTTTTACGGCTCTGCTTGCCGGTTTCAGCGGCGCTTTTTACAAAGTCGGATTCCATGCCTATTTTAATGAAGGCCTTTATCGAGGTGATTTTTTATCGCACAAAGTCGCCTATAATCCTCATATTCATATAGCAAAGAATTTTATTGCCCTCGTAAATGCTTTGTTGTCGTCAAAAGAGGAAATTCCCTATTCTAAGACAATGATTACGGACGAAGAAATTCATATAGCCAAAGTTAAATTCTCCGCTGCGGAAAAGAAAATCATTCAGGATGTTATTCACAAATATTTTAATAAATTCGATCCTGAAAAACATAAAATCATTTTAATTAATCCCAATGCCAGTGAACTCCTTATCCAGAGGCGCTGGCCGCAGGCAAATTACGCTGAGTTAATAAAAATGATTTTGGATAAATGCTCTCGGGCAATTGTTTTAATTACGGGCGATCCGCGTGAAAGGGATGAAGCGCAATGTCTCAAGGAGCAAGTGCAAGATGAGAGATGTATCAATTTTGCCGGGAAGGTAACCTTTGCCCAGCTTCCGCTGCTCTACAGCATCTCCGAGTTTATGGTTACTAACGATTCCGGACCGCCGCATTTCGCGGCGATTACAGATATGCCTTCATTTGTTATTTTTGGTCCGGAGACACCGGCGCTTTATGGATCATTGGGGAAGACCACGCCTATTTATTCAGGTTTGGCCTGCTCACCTTGCGTCAGTGCCGCCAACCATAGAAAAACAGCCTGCAAAGATAATGTCTGCCTGCAAGTGATTAAACCCTTACAGGTATTTACAGCTATCCAGCCTGAATTAGAGAATATTAATGCTGAAAGCTAATAAACAAATATTCTTTTTGATTGGTTTCTTCACTTTAATCCGTCTTTTTGTTGCGCCATTTTTTGGATTGGGTGTTGATGAAGCCCACTATGTCTTATACGCTAAATATCTTGATTGGAGTTACGTTGACCATCCGCCGCTAGTGGGCTGGGTGCACGTGCCTATTTTCTATCTTTTAGGGACCAATGAATTTTTAGCCCGTCTGCCGGCGATTTTAATCTTTGCCGCAGCTTCGTACTGCGCCTATTTATTTATATTAAGAATCACACAATCAATACGATTGTCGCTTATGTCAGTTCTGGCCTTAAATTGTTCATTTATGCTCAACGCTTTGGGGCTGATGCTTTTACCTGATTCCCTTTTATTGTTATTTGTTTTCCTTCTCATTTTTATTGCTGAAAAAATAGATCGTGAAAAAAAGCCGCTGGATTTTATTTTACTGGGAGTTTTGCTCGGCTTAATGGGACTGGCTAAATACACTTCGATTTTACTTGTGCCGCCGCTCATAATATTTTTTCTGATGAAAAAAAGGTATGACGCGCTTTTTTCTCCCTACATGTTTTTAGCGGCGCTCATCGCCTTCATAATCATCATCCCTGTAATCAATTGGAATATTACGCATGACTTCATCAGTTTCCGCTATCAGGGTTCTCATGTTTTTGGATCTTTAGTCACCAGCTTTAAAAATTTTATTGAATCGTTGGCCGCGCAGTTTGGCGCTTACAGCCCATTTTTATTTATAATCGCTTTTTATGGATTTTTTAAGGCGCTGCGTTCACCCAATGCTTATCTGCGCCTGGCCGTTTTATTTGGTGGAACGATTATGGTTTTTTTCCTGCTCACATCATTGTATGAAAGGACTCTTCCACATTGGCCCAGCGTTTTTTATTTGCTCTTTATTCCGGTTGGAACTTACACTCTTTTGCAGGCTCAGGAAAAATGGAAAAGAAACTTTCTTTATTTTTCCGTAGGATTCAGTCTGGTTTTAACATTATTTATTTATGTAGAACTTGCCGGTAAATATTTTACTTTTCCCGATTACAAATCGCCCTTTCGTGATATTTACGGATTTCCAACAATTGCCCGACAAGCCGACGAGATTTTGAAAAAAAATATATCAGCGGCGCCCAAAGCAATTGCGGTGAGCAATTGGACAATGGGCAGCAGAACAATGTATTATAACCTGCCATATAAAAATGAAGTATTTGTCATTGATAATCGCCAGGATCAATTTGATGTCTGGCAGAAAAATGAGCCGTTGGGATATGATCTTCTTTTTATTAACACTCATTTTAATGATTTAGATATTAAAAAGCATGTTCGCTGCGAACAAACTAATGCTGCCGGGAAAACCGATTTATTGCTCAACGGAGCTAAGGTAGATACTGTCGAATTTGTGTGGTGCCATAATTATCAGGGGACAAAATAATGTTCAAGCAGTGGTTAATAACTATTGTACTTTTCTTCTGGATATTACTTTCTGTTATATCCTATTTTTATTGGGATATACCTTTAGCCATTTATTGTAAAGGATTGAGGCCATCAGTTCTAGCTATCGCAGATAATGTTACTACTTTGGGAGATTCGCTGTGGTATTTCATAATACTGGTACCGGCATTTATTTATTTCTGGTTTCTGGATAAAAATAAATTATGGTCTAAGAGGATTATATTTATATTAGTATCCTTATCGATATCAGGACTGCTGAATCTGCTCATTAAATGGCTTGCCGGTAGATATAGACCAAATATGTTAGAAAAAGGTTATTTTGGGTTTAATTATTTCGGCGTAGGTTATGACCTAAACTCATTTCCGTCCGGGCATACAGTCACGGCTTTCTCTTTGGCTGCCGCAGTCAGTATATTATTCCCGCGCGCAGGTATCGTGGCTTTTATTATTGCCATATCTATAGGCATGACGCGAATAATCCTAACATCACACTATTTGAGCGATGTAATCGCCGGAGCGGGTATCGGCATATTGTCAGCAATGATCCTAAAATATTATTTTGATCGAAGAAAAATCGAACTGGATAAAAAGTAAATAGGTATAAAATAGATTTATGCAAAAAAAAAATATACTATTTTTAATACCATTTATTCTTTATATCGGTCTGCTTTCCGTCATGCCGCAAATGGAACCGGATGAAGCCCGCTACAGCCTTATTTCCAGCGCCATGAATCAGTCAGGGAATTATGTCACGCCGCACATTAAAAATACAATTTATCTGGAAAAGCCTCCGCTGGTTTCCTGGATTACAGCAGTATTATTTAGGATGTTTGGCGAAAACGATTTTTCCGCCCGTCTTTTTGCCGCGCTGTGCGCCTGGGGGTGTATTTTGCTTGCCTATTTCATGGGCAGACATTTCCGTGATGAAAAGACAGGACTTTACGCGGCGATGCTTTTGACGGTTTCTGTTTTTCCATTTATCTTAGGACGTATCAATATTTTAGATACGCCACTTACTTTTTTCGTATGTCTTTCTATCTGGCTGGGTTATCTCGCTTTACAAAAACAAAAAAAATATCTGTTTTATTTATTCTATTTTACCTGCGCCCTTGGATTCTTAACAAAAGGTGTTATCGGCGTTGTTTTTCCGTTTGGCATTCTGATTATCTGGCTTATTTGGACTGGAAAATGGCGTCAAATATGGAAGCTTTTTTCACCAATCGGGATATTATTATTTTTAATCGTTGTTTGTCCATGGCTGATTATGGCTCAAAAGGAAAATCATGATTTTTTGTGGTTTTTCTTTGTCCGCGAGCATTTTCTGCGTTTCACCACAAAAATGCACGGCAAGACGGAGCCTTTTTATTTTTATCTACCCATTCTTGTCGGAGGATTAATTCCCTGGCTTTTTTATTTAATCAAGGCATGGAAGAATAAATATATTTCAGAGTCATTATTCAGAAGAGATGAAAATAAATTGCTGATTGTCTGGTTTTTATTAATTTTTATTTTTTATACAGTTTCTTCGTCTAAACTGGCAACTTACATTGCTCCGGTATTCTTGCCGCTGGCTCTTTTCGCGGGATGTATCTTTAAAAAATATGAAGAAGAAATGCCGGTGGAGCAAAATACTCGACAGGTGATAATTTGTCGTCTGGCAATTATTTTCCAGTCTTTAATATTCTTTATTATCCTGATGCTTCCGCCAATCTTTAAAAAATATTCCGATGCCGAAAAGGGTTTAGTGATTATGGTTTCCGATAGATGGTGGTTGTACATCGTCATACCGGTAATTGTTCTGCTTCTTTTGACTTTCCTGCCGGACTTAATTTATAAAAAATTCAAGAGGGGCTGGTTTTTTAGTATATATGTGCTTTGCGCAATATTGCTGGGCAGTATGCTTTTTCCGCTGAATGATTTTCTGGCGCCTTACCGCAGCGCTGAAGTAACAAAGGAAGCAATTGCCCGGTATGTGCCGCCGGACAGAGACTTATATCAATACAAGGTGAATTTTTACGGCATCGACTTTTATAATAAAATAAGGACTCCCATTGTTGAGGATTTCGGCGAGTTGTCGGAGGGTATCGCCAAGATGCCGGAGAAGGAAAGAAAGCATTATTTTCTTTCTGCGGAAGAATTTTTTAAGTTGTGCCAAGAGAAAAAAGATATATATTGTATTACTCAACACAAAGAAAAATTAAGGCAAATTATGCAAAGATTTCCAGAGACAAAAGTTTTCTGGGATAATAAAGCATTTTATCTGCTTCATATTACAAACTAATAAAGAAGGACGATAAATGAAAATCAGAAAAGAATTTCTTCCCTTCAGCAGGCCGTCAATTGGTAAGGACGAAATAAATAAAGTGACAACCTGTTTAAAATCAGGTTGGATTACAACAGGCGCGCTTTGTAAAGAATTTGAAAATAATTTCTGCCAACTCACCGGTTCACAACAGGCGATATCTGTTAATTCTGCTACAGCAGGAATGCATATTACTCTATCAGCGCTGAATATCGGCCCGGGTGATGAAATAATCACGCCGTCAATGACATTCGCCTCTACGATAAATATGATCGCGCTGCGCGGTGCGACACCGGTATTTGTCGATATTGATTATGGCACTTTGAATATTAATCCGGATTTGATTGGGGAGAAAATATCAAAGAAGACAAGAGCGATTATTCCGGTGCATTTTGCGGGCGCTGCGGCGGATATGGATAAAATAAATAATCTGGCGCGTAAATACAATCTGACTGTTATTGAAGATGCCGCTCATGCTGTGGGAACTTACTATAAAGGAATTCACGCCGGCGGTTTTGGTCGTATCGCTATTTTTTCTTTTCATCCGATTAAAAATATTACAACCGGTGAAGGCGGAATGATAACTTTAAATAATGCCGCGTTGGAGAAAAAGTTGCGTTTGCTGAGATTTCACGGAATTGAAAGAGACGCCTGGAAAAGATACGGAAAAGGCGGTAATCCGGCGTATGATATAGCCGAGCCCGGCTATAAATATAATATGCCGGATATTCTGGCGGCGCTGGGCTTGGCGCAGTTGGAACGCTGGCAGGAATTGAACTTGCGTCGCGCTAAGTTGGCTGAACTTTATTTTGAAGGACTTAAAGGTATTTCCGGTATTGATTTGCCGGAAGTTCCGGAATATGATCACATTCACGCCTGGCATCTTTTTGTGATCAAAATACTGGCTTTAAACCGGGATGAATTTATGAATAGATTAGCTGATTATAATATAGGATACGGCCTGCATTTTCCTCCAACTCACGCCCTGAGCTACGTGAAAAAAAAATACGCGGAAAAGATCGGCTTGCTTGCGGAAACTGAACGCGCGGCAGATAAGATAATATCGTTGCCTTTATTTCCGGATATGCCGGAAAAAGATGTCCATTATGTTTGTACAGCAATAAAGGAGATTATTCGCCATGGGTAATGTGCAAGTAGCAGTAGTCATCCCCGTTTATAATGAAGAAGAAAA
>PLMV01000131.1 GCA_003141615.1 Syntrophaceae bacterium | reverse complement strand
TTGTTTATCCTTCGATAAACAGATTAATCAGAATTCGCATATTTTTTCAAGCTCTGAACATACTTGCCGGAGGCGGGTTTTCCGGCCTGGCTTTTGTGTAAAGGGTTAAAGGAGATGGGCAGTTTTGGTAAAAANNGTCTTTTTTACAGCTTTCTTTACAGATTTCTTTTTCGCTACTGATTTCTTTACAATTTTCTTTTTCGCCACAGGCGTTTTTTTCTTTGCCGCTTTTACTTTTTTCACTACCGCCTTTTTTTTCGGCGCGGCTGCAGCCTGTATTTTCTTTATTTTTGACACACCCGTATTGACCATCGGCTCTTCACAGCAAATAAGGTCAATCGTGGCACAACCGCATTCTTCATCCACAATTACGGCAAGTCCGCATACTTCACAACTCAGGACATCTCCAGTCTTTACTTTCGACATTTGCTTTTCCTCCTCGTTGTGAGGGGTTTAAATATTCACCCTCCGGTATTTTTTTCATTCTAATCAAAAATATAATTTTATCAAGCATAAATTGCTGTTTTTTTTGAAAAACATAGACAGCTTGACTTTCATCAACGGTTTGATATTATCTCCAAAACAGCAAATTTTGCTGGAGATAAAAATTTATACCATGGAAATCTCCCTGTATAATCGCAAAAAATGTTCGTTCAAGAGCGTTTGAGAGCCAAACGAAAAGGCAAACCGTGGAGTAAAAAATCAAAGAAACAGCCATCAGCTATTGGACTAATTATACATGTCATTAAAGAATGAACAAAAATATCGCAGTTGGGTCGAAGTTGATCTGGATAATTTCATTGGTAATCTGAAAGAAATAAAAAGATTAATTGGGCCGCAAGTTGATTTTATGCAGGTAGTCAAGGCTGATGCTTATGGGCACGGCGCCATAGAAATTTCCAACATCGCCTTAAAAAACGGCGCGCGGATGCTGGGAGTGGCCAATGCCGACGAAGGCGTTCAGCTTAGAATAAGCGGCATCGAAGCTCCCATTGTAATTTTAGGACCATCAACCGTGGCCGAAATCGAACAAATAATCAAATACAACCTCACCCCATCGGTTTCGGACGCGGCTTTTGCGAAAAAGCTGCATAAAGCACTGGAAAATTCCGGCCATAAACTGCCTGTACATATTGAAGTTGACACCGGTATGGGACGCTGCGGAATCATGCATAGCGAAGCGCTGAAGTTTATAATGAAAATATCCAAGTTTTCTAACATCGCCTTGGAAGGAATTTTCAGCCACTTTGCCTCAAGCGAAGTCGTTATTCCTTACAATAAAAATCAAGGGCAATTGTTTCACGATTTGCTTGTTCGGCTTAAAAGCTTGAACATAACCATACCTATCCGGCACATGGAAAACAGCGGCGCGATTTTAAACTATCCCGAATTTAAATTGAACATGGCGCGTCCCGGAATTATGACTTACGGCATTTATCCATCACCGGATAATGAGTCAAGAGCCAAGCTTTCCCCGGTGATGTCGTTTAAAACCAGCATTGTTTTGTTAAAGGCTTTCCCTGAAGGCTACGGTATCGGCTACGGCAGCACATACATTACCAGCAGAAAAACACGCATCGCGACTATCCCCGTGGGTTACGGAGACGGTTACGGCTTTATTCTTTCCAATCAAGGAGAGGCTTTAATCCGCGGCAAGCGGGCGCCCATTGTCGGGCGGGTTTCTATGGATTTGTGCACGATTGATGTCACCTATATCCCCGATTGCAAGGTTGGTGATGAAGTTGTTCTTTTGGGCAAGCAAGGAAAAGAATACATCAGCGCCAATGAAATTGCCGCCAAGGCCAAAACCATCAGCTATGAAGTCCTCTGTGCCTTAGGAAAAAGGGCGCCCCGTGTTTTTCTGCAAAAAGGAAAAACCGATGCTGTTGAGCCCCGGCTGCGACGGATATTTGTCCCGGACGAAGAAAAATCCATCTCCCGCATCGATAATATTATCCGCCATTGTCTGCAAACGCGCGCGCGTGATGAGGAACTGGGTAACGCCATCTATTACGAAATGTTTGAAACGCTCTTCGGCAAAGAAGACCGCCAGCTCGAATTGCGTTCCTGCTTCCGCTACAACATTCGCATAGCGCAATTGCCGAAAGTAAAAAAAACCGTCGGGCATTCCAACGATTATTTCCACGTCAACACTCACGTCGAATACAAAAAAACGATTAGAAACAATATTTTCATGATCGGCTGTGCCTTGAATAATTCACAATTAGCCGCGTTGTTTGAAGATCCGCTCTGCGAATACCGCTGGCTTCTGAGCGACGGCAAAGATCTGGTCATGGAGCGCGATTTTACCGTCGAACGGGTGCGCATTGACAATGAAGACATCCCCATTATAGAAACAAAAAAGACGAAGCGTGGCTACGAAGTTTGGTGCGGCACTGAAGCGCTCAAAGAAAAAATAAACAGCGAAGTAAAAATTGAAATCGAAATTGCCACCAAGCAGGCCAAGGACAATAAAATCTTTCCTGTTTATCTTATTTATCCCACAAGAGGTGTGGATGTTAACTTCAATTACGAAAAGGCTAAATTAAAAAACGTCAGGGAGGAGAGCTTTTTTGCCGGAAGGCATCCCCAGCCTTCCATATCGGGAAGCAAAGGTAAATCCATCGACATTAAGATATCCGACAAAGAATGGATTTTCCCCACCAGCGGCGTTATTTTCATCTGGGATGTTTAAAATTTATCCTTTATTTCTTTCTTTCAGAAGCCAGATAGCCAGAACGGCCAGAACTACAGCGGCAATCGCGCTGGGCCAGAGAGGAATTTCCATTCCCGCGGCAACTACATTAACTTTCAAAACAAAACGGCATAATTGGGCGCAGGCTAGAAAAAGAAGTAAAATACCTATCACTAATGATGCGGGTCGTTTCATGGCGTTACCTCCTATAAAAATAAATTATTCTATTCCGAACAATTTACCAACGAAAAGATCAGCCGGAGCGTAGCGTTCGGCTGAATTGATTTGTTGGGCAGTGCTTCTGCTGACGGCCTGCCTCATGTCAATGCCACCATCGGCCCCCTGAAATGTTTTCAATGAACCGTCCGCAGAGGTCGGACAGGGGCTTTTGATGATCTTAAATAGGCCTCTTCAATGATCATATCATAGGCTCTCGTCAATCTTTTCTTAAATTCATCAGTCAATTCACCATCCCCATATTCAAGTTGGCAATAACCCCCAACTAACCATATCGGCATCACTATAAGCACAGTCTGTTCTTCCCCATTTTTCATCAAATTAATAACAAGAGCTGGATGTTGAAGATGGCCATTTCTTATCACACCGGTCTGCAACTTTACTTTAAGCGAGGTTCCATTAGGGAAGGAAGCTATTCTTAAAGAGCCATATTCTTGAGCAGAATTAGCGTAGGTTATTATTTCGGGGATTTGTTCTTGTTTTAGATCTATGTTTTTATCGTGCTTTTTTAACGCTAAAATGTATTCGTCAAATTTTTTAATACTATATTCGAATAGGATGGGAATATTCATTCGTTGTTTCTCAAATCTTATTGTTTCTTCGTTTTCTTCTGTAATAACTTTATCCTTTCTTAAGGGTAATGTAGAAAGAAAATGCTCAGCCCATTCATCAGCCTCTTGAGGCAAAACACGGAGTTGAGTTTTATGAATCTCGGCAATTCTCTTTTTCAACTCAGACCGCTCAATATCTCTACCACTTTCATATGATTCAATCGCTTCTTGAACCACTTTCTCAATTTCTTTTAATTCGTTTATCGTGATTGTTATGTTTCCTTTCCGGGTATAAACTGCTGGACTGTTTGCCCCATGAGTCTCCTGTTGGGTTGATTGAGCTACTGCTGAAAATTCTCCGCCCGATATTAGACCAACAAATAGAAAGGTCAAAATAAGCTTAATAGTAAATTTATACATACCCTATTCCTCGTTTAGCCGTAATGGCAAATCTTAAGATTGAGAATGCTGTGAATTCCAGATACTTATTCATTATTTTTTTTACCGTCTTTATTTCCAATATTAATGTTCACATCTCCATTTGAAACGACAGCGGGGCTTTGATCGCCTTCAGTATGTTGCCGAATACCCTTCTGAATGTTTACTGACGGCTCCTTCCCGTGCGTGGCTATTGCGGGAGATTCTACCTTCTTGCTTCCACTCAAGTAGTCTATGACTTCCGTTTTTGTTCTTTCTGGTAGAGAAACCCAAAAGGTGAAAGATGCGACAAGAATTATGATGACCACAAAAAAGACCTTCTTAAGCCAGCTGTTCAGCGGCCAAAAAAGAAAGCAAACCGCTTGCCAGGGATTTTGTGGTATCTGGTTTGAGGTACCGTAATCAACTTTTGTACTCTTATTTTTCATTTTTTTTCGTTCATGCCCAACAATTAATATACGAATTTCACTTTTTTCGCTAAACACTTTGGAGATCATGACTCTTTTGTACTAATCCCGATAAGCTTCGTTATCGGGATAGTTCCCAATAGCTTTTGGCTATTGGATAATTCGGCTAAAAAACTTCAATGCGCTTTGCTTTTGTTTATTCTTCTTCCGAATGTCCGATCAAACCTTTGGCGTCTTTTTCTTCCAATTCCAGTTTTGGGGATGCGTTCTTCACTCTTTTCTCAACAAGCTTTATGTGCTCGGCAGGTGATAAATGCTCAGGCGGTGTTCCGCCGATGCGCGAAATAGCTTCTCTGACTTCTTTGCCTACACTTTCATGAGTTTTGATGGCAATTCTTTGATCTTTTATTCGTTCGTGCGCCAGTTTATCGCGTGTCTGGGTCATGCGAAACTGGTTAGCCGCAAGTTCGGTTGTATCCATTCTGTCCATCAGATTTTCTTTTTCTGGTATCTTTTTAAATTTTTTAATGGCGTCGCGTCCCATGCCGCCATACATTCCTTTATATCCTGCGTCATGAAAAACGCCGAACATTTTGTCATTAACTCCGGCTTCCCGCGCTGCTCCCGACAGTGCTTTAAATTCCTCTGCCGTTTGTTTACGAAGATCCAATCTTTCCACATCGGCAGCAATGGCATCTGAAATTTCCTGTCGGCGTGCTTGAATAGCAAAATATTTTTGAGCATTGGCAATTTCCGGTTTTCTNNTTTGCCGGCGTCGGCAAAGTGATGGGAAGGTTCATTTCCTGAACTTTTACAGGATGTTATCGCTCGCTTGACGGCATCTTCAAATCGTCGCCATTGCGTATATCCTAAAAGGGGCTGAATTTCCCTCGCACTCCAGTATTCTGCGCCATATTCATTTGTTTTCTTCAGGTCTTCAAAAGACTTGTTTCCCAGAGATACTAAATCTTTACCCGGCATAATCTCTCTCCTCAAATTACCTTAAATTCTATTTTCGCATCTTTCATTTGCAGCGCGGTGTTAGTTTTGAGTTTGTCGTTGTTTTTAAACAGCCTGTCCAGCGTAAATACTTTTTGTGGTTTTGCGGCAATGATTTGCTTGATAATCTTATCGTCGGCTTTTTCCAGCATCAGCGCAACTTCGTTGTCGTTGACCAGAATATAACCGTTCTTCTCTTTGATCTTTGCCGTCAACTGCACGCCGGACTTTATGAGCAGTTCGTAGAGCACGTCTTCGGGCTTGGCGTTTTCATCCAGCGGTTCAAGATGCCGCTTCATCTGGGTAATTAGCTCTTCTTCCGTTTCAACATTGGACCGCCAGATTTTAAAATTGGATTCTTTTAATTTGAAGACTTTAAAGCCTAAGTCTCTATCCCCGTTACCGTCGAGATCGAGCTTGCCATCCTGTTCTTCCTGAATCTTTTTGATCACGCGCCGGATGCGTTCCTTGCCGATCTCCGAAATGGTTTTATAGCCCGCCTTAAATGCTTCCGAGTTCTCATCGCATTTTTCGGGCAACTGGACACAGATGAATTTGCGATTGCCGCCGTCTTCTTTGTTTAGATCAAGAACGGCATGGGCTGTAGGGCATGTTCCACTAAAAAAATCTAAGATTATCGCATCTTCTTCACTCGTGCTGATTTTTAGCATCCTTTTTATTAAAGAAGACGGCTTAGGAAAATCAAAATATTTTCCACCTAACAGTTTCTCTAATTCTTTACTTCCTTTATCTGTTGTACCCGTTTCCTTGTGGAACCATAAATCCACAGGAACCATTCCCCCTTCCATTTCACTTAGGAATTTTTTTAACCGAGGGTATTTATTCTCACCTTTTTGCCCCCAATACAGCTTATTCTCCAGCAAATGCTTTTCATAAACTTTTTTTTCAAATTTCCATGCATTGGTGGGATGGATTATTTCTTTATTAGTGAATGGTTTTCTTACAGGATACGATAAATTAGGCCTTTGTTCTTTCGTTGCAGGATTAACATATGAAACACTTGTCCACACACCACGTTCATCGTTATCCGGATTGGAATATATAGAGTCTGATTTTTCATTTCTGGGTTCTTTTATTTCAGATAAACTATCTGTTTTGCGGTAACAAAGAATATTTTCTGTTAATGTTGTAAATATTTTTGCATTATTGCTACGAGTAAATCTTTTTTCCCATACAACGTTTACCAGAAAATTTTCTTCGCCAAAAATTTCATTCATAATCAATCTCAAATTATGAACTTCATTTTCATCAATACTAACGAAAATAATTCCGTCATCTTTTAATAGGTTGCGCGCCAGAAACAAGCGCGGGTACATCATGGAAAGCCAGTTGGAATGATAATGCCCGCTGTCCTTGCTGTTTTTGCGGAAGAGCCCCTCGCGGGTCATCAAGCCGGTTTCATCCTTGTCGCCGATTCTGCTTAAATACTCTTCCCGGGATTCGGCAAACTTGTCAGGATAAATAAAATTATCATTGCCCGTGTTGTAGGGCGGGTCGACATAGATCATCTTTATCTTGCCGAAATATGCTTTTTGCAAAACCTTCAAAACTTCCAGGTTTTCGCCTTCAATAAAAATATTCCCGGTTGTTTCGAAATTAACGGACTCTTCCCTGCATGGAACAAGTGTATCTGTGGAGGGAGATTGCAAAGAGCGAAAGGCATCGGATTTGCCCGCCCAGTTGAGGACATATCTTTCATTTTTAAACTCAATGTCGTCGCCCAACGCGGCTTTGAGCTTTTCCCAGTCAATTTTATTTTCAGTGAATGCTTCGGGAATAATTTCTTTAAGCTTGTCGAGTTTTTCTTCGGTGATGCTCAGAGATTTTCCGTCCATTTTTCCCCTCTTATTGGTGCGGATATAATAGAACTAAAACTTATAATTTTACAACTAAATTCCCTCCGTCTTGATTTCCAGTTTTTTTTGATGACGTTCCAAAGCGAGGGCAATAAGTTTGTCAAGAAGATCGCTGTATTTGAGGCTGGTAGCTTCCCACAGTTTAGGATACATGCTGATGCTGGTGAAGCCGGGGAGCGTGTTTATTTCATTGAGATAAAATTTATTTGTTTTTTTATCCAGAAAGAAATCAACCCTAGCCATAGAACTGCAGCCCAAAGTCACATAACCTTCAACAGCGGCTTTTCGGATTTTACCGGCAAGAGATGCTTTAATTTCAGACGGTATTTTGAGCGCCGCGCCGTTGGGATCAAGATACTTGGCCTCATAGGAATAAAACTCATGATGGGGAATTATTTCGCCTAATACTGACGCGGCGGGATTATCATTTCCCAGCACGGCGCATTCAATCTCGCGGCAATCAACAGCCTGCTCGATCATGACGCGCGTGTCGAACTGAAAAGCAAAATCCATCGCCTCCGTGAGCAATTCTTTTTTCTTCACCTTTTTGACTCCGACGGAAGAGCCGGTGCAGACCGGTTTGACAAAAACAGGTAGCCCAAGCTTATCCAGTGCGCTCTTAATTATGAATTTTTGGTTATCCTTCCACTGCTGTTTATTGATAGTTAAAGACGGCACAACCGGAATACCCGCTTCTTTAAGCAATCTTTTGGCAATATCCTTGTCCATGCCAACGGCGGAGCCTGTAACATCCGCGCCCACATAAGGAACCATCGCCAACTCGAGCAGGCCTTGCAGTGTGCCGTCCTCGCCGAACGTCCCATGAAGCACGGGAAACACAACGTCTATAATCACTTCTTTATTTTTGTTTTTGAGGTCGTAAAGATGCAGTTTATTTTTCTGCTCGAAATGATTGACCAGCCACATACCCTTCTTTTTTAAAAAAAGAATTCTGCCGAAATTTTTATCCGGGATTATTTTCGGTTTGTCCTGCACATACCAGCGCCCATCTCTTGCAATGCCTACGGCCGTTACTTCATATTTGTTTCGATCAAGGGCGGAAACAACAGAAGAGGCGGAACAGAGCGAAACATCATGTTCGCCCGACCTGCCACCGTACAAAACGCCGATATTCATCTTTGATGTTTGATGAGAGCTTGCTTTTTGCCGCATAACTTATCCTTATAATGTTATTGT
Organism: Syntrophaceae bacterium; assembly: GCA_003141615.1. Classification (GTDB taxonomy): domain Bacteria; phylum Desulfobacterota; class Syntrophia; order Syntrophales; family Smithellaceae; genus Smithella. The sequence continues at coordinate 15,700 of PLMV01000131.1, read as the reverse complement.
GTCATTTCCATTTTGTATACGCTTGGGACAATGAAGATGTCAAATTAATTTTGGGGTTCCAATGTCTTGTCTTTCATAATTAAGATAAATAAATTGGCGGTTTAATCTCCGGCAGCTTATCGCCTTCATACAATACTTTTTCCAGAAAAAGACCGGAAGGCGGGGCGGTGAATCTGGCTGGTGTTTCTGAATAAGAGTTGAGCATTTGTTCGATATCGCGACTGGTGAAATTATTGCGGCCGGCCTCTACAGTAATCCCCACTATGCGTCGCACCATCTTCCAGAGAAAATGAGAACCGACAACTCGCAGGGCAATTATGTCGTCAAATTCCTTTAACCACAATCCTTCAATGTTAACTTTTGTGGATGTTTCTTTTTCCATTCTTTTATCGGCAAACGAGGCGAAATCGTGGAAGCCCTGAAATAAATTCAGCGCCTGCTGCATTTTGTTGATATTAAGATTGTCTTTGATCCACCAGACATAGCGCTTGCCAAAGGCGGTGCGTCTTTTGGCGATAAGATAGAGATAACTGCGGCTCATAGCGTGATGGCGGGCATGAAAAAGTGGAGGGACATTTTCCACCAGCAATAAATTGATGCTTGCCGGCAGGTTGTCATTGATCCCGATGCGTAGAGTTTCCGGATTAATCTTCTTGGAAGATTCCAGATGGGCTGTTTGCGCCAAAGCATGCACTCCGGCATCGGTTCGTCCGGCTCCTTGAAGTTGCACCGGCACGCCTAAAAATTTCTGGGCGGCGGCAATTAAAGTTTCTTGAATGCTTTTAGCATTTTTTTGCGTTTGCCATCCGCGGTAATTGGTTCCGTCGTATTCTAAAACAATTTTATACTTATGCATTTTAATGAACCTTAATGAGACTCGAATATTACAAGCGTAGCGCAGTTAATGAACCTCAAAGATTACAAGCTGCGCGTAGTAATCTTTGCTAGGTGAATTAATCCCTTAAGCGCAGCTTACAGGGACATTTTTTGCATCTGATACTTCTCTCAAATATTACAAACGCAGCGTATTATTATTACTGGATTCCCGCCTTCGCGGGAATGACACCGTTTATATTTTTAGTTGCCGGAATAACATTTTGCTGTGTTTGCTCGTTTTGTTTTTCCGGCGCCAATATACTCATGGCGGCAATGTTTTTTATTAATAATCCATCCGGATCAAGATTACTTAATTCATTTCCCGGGTACAACGTCGTGATCACGGCTTTTCCAATAATCTTCCTTCCTTCCCTTCCGCTTAAATCTATTGTTTTTAGTCCCCATGCATTATGAAAAATAAGCGCACGGTCGTTTTGCTTGCCAATATAAAGCATTACATGGCCCTTGCGCCACAGGAGGCTCAAATACGGAATTCCTTTTTCTAAGATGATTTTTTCTTTCTCGGCAGGATCAAGTCCTTGCAAGTCAACGTAAGTTCCTACTTCTTTAACCTGATCTTCTGAATGTCGCGGCAGCCATATTCCAAAAGGGGTGAAGAAATCTCTGGTCATGGCGGAACAATCGCGGTTGCCATAAAGGCCGCCCCAGCCGTATGGTTCGTCTATTAGTTCGTTGGCAATTTTAATTGCGTTATGATAATTTAAGAGCAGAGGTTTGGGCGCGACTATCTGACGGGAAACGAATGCTTGCTTAATTACCGCGCAGTTGTTTTTATCCGCCGCCGCGATAAGTATTTCCAATTTGTCTGTCATCTCATTTACCAAAGGGAAAATTTGTCCGATTGATGTTCTAATGCCAAAATTGCCTTTGGCATCTAAGATAGAAGTTTTATCTTTGATAATTACAGCATAACGGCTGGACTCCCATGTTTTAATAAAGCTATCATCAACGCGAGCATAATCCTCAACGGGTATCCATCCGAAGGCGAAATTGGTTTCCACCAGCGCCCATGATTTATCGGCGCTGAGATGACAAACAAAAATAGGAGTATTTGCGGCGACAGAAGATATTTGCAGATTATCAAAAGGCCAGCCGGATATGTCTCCCTCAGGTTTGTAAAAATGGGGGCCTTGAGTGGGCAGCATTCGCAGATTTGTATGTCTAGTTGTAATCGCGAAGTGCAGGGCATTGGGATAATTGTCTAATAACGCATTTTGCTGAAGTTTCTTTATCCAGGCCATGGAATGTTTTTTCTTGTTTTCGCCATAACCGAGACTCCTGCCGAATTTCTTAAAAAGAGATGATACTCTGTCAGGAGAGGCGTGAAAAGGTTGACGCTGATGCCAGACCGAAAAGTAAATGATGTTATAATCTTCGTCAATTCGCGCCTGAGTTTCCGCCGGAAGAGGCCCTATTGGTTTGGCGGTATCTTTTAAGTAGGATGCGTGATCTTGAGGCAATTCCCTTACGTCTTTGATAGTGTCCGGCTGCCGCAGACAACCGGATAAAAAGAAGAGTATTAAGATCACGGGTATGAAACCCCAAAGCAAGCTTTGGTAACTTATTTCCGCAGCAAGCTGCGGGGTATTCAATACCTGCTTATGCGGTATAATTCGACTAACAAACTTCCATTCGCTTCGCTTTTGAAGTTTGAGTCTCATTACCCTCCGCTGTGCGGGATTGTTCGACTTACAATATAATCCCACATAGCTTCGCATGTGGGATAATTCCACTTGCGCTTCGAGCTTCATTTCATTCGCCCTCATCGAGTGTCATTAAAATTTGAGTCTCACCAATAAAATAAAAAAGTTTTATTTTCATGAAAAAGTGCCTTAATTTAATTTTACAGACTTTTATAGTCTTTTTTCAGGCTTTGAGCAAGACTAAACGATGAATTTTTGCCCGGCAGTTGATGAAACTCCCGGAGGTAAGCCGCAAGTATCTATTATCATACCCTGAGCACCCTTAATTTAATTCCCGCCGCATTGCGGCGGGGTTTAAATAAGCGAGAGGGTATAAATAATTTTGTGGAATAAGACTTTGAACACTGCTATAAGTGACAAAACTGTTTCTGGCATGGGATAGCTGGTTTAAAAAAATAAAATCTTTTGCCCTTCACGGAAAAGTAAGGAGTTGAAAAATGGATAGTTTTGTACCGAGGAAAATTTTTTTTACAAAAGGAGTGGGCACGCACAAAGATGAATTGCATTCCTTTGAGCGTGCCTTACGTGATGCCGGAATAGAAAAATGCAATTTGGTGCAGGTGTCCAGCATATTCCCGCCCCGCTGTAAAATGATCTCCAAGACTCAGGGCCTTAAAGAATTAACACCCGGCGCCATTACATATTGTGTTTTGAGCCGTTGCTGCACCAACGAACCCAAAAGGCTTCTGGCAGCATCGGTCGGGTGTGCCATTCCTGCCGACAAAGCATCTTATGGTTATATCAGTGAACATCATGCTTATGGCCAGAACGAAAAACAAGCAGGTGACTACGCGGAAGATCTGGCCGCGGCCATGCTGGCCTCCACTTTGGGAATTGATTTCGATGTCGACGAAAGTTGGGATGAGAAAAAAGAAATTTTTAAAATCAGCAGTAAAATAGTCCGAACTCTTAATGTGACTCAATCTACAATTTGTAAAGATAATAAATACACCACGGTTATTGCTGTGGCTGTATTTGTTTTCTGAAATACAGTTCTTTTGCCGTAAAAAGGGATATATATTGGGACCTCAACCGGCAGACCTTTTCTTCCAGGTATGGTCTCTTAAATATGTTGCAAGATATGAATAAAACTATCAGGAAAAAAGAAATACCGGAATTAAAAATGCAGGACGTCGGCGGAGCCGAATTGCCCTACCTTTATTATGAAGGAGAAGCTCCGCAGATTCTTTTTGCTCATGCCACTGGTTTTTTGCCCTGGCTCTGGCATCCGATAATAGAAGACTTGGCGCCGTCGAATCAGACATGGGTGCCGTATATATGCAATTATCGCGAGTGTGATCCGGAAAAAGGCGGTTTGGGTTGGAATATTATTGCCGAGGATTTATCCGGCTTCTGCCGTTCGCAGCACATTGTAAATCATTTGGCTGTCGGGCATTCGATGGGGGCTACAGTGCTCACTATTGCCGCCGCTGTGTTTGGCATGGAGCCGCGCGCCATGATTCTAATTGAGCCGATTTTCCTGCCGGAAGAATTTTACTCGATGAAAGTCAGTGTAAAAGATCATCCATTGGCTTCGAAATCGATAAAAAGAACAAATCACTGGAAAAATGAAGATCAAGCCTGGGCTTATTTAAAATCAAAATCGCTTTTTTCCGACTGGGATGAGGAAGTTCTGGCGCTTTATATCAAATACGGCATGGAAAAACAAAAATCAGGAGATTTAAAACTTGCCTGCACGCCGGAAAGTGAGGCGGCGATGTTTATGGGCGGCGTGAGCCGGAATCCCTGGCCCCTGCTGGATAAATTGACTTGTCCGGTTTTGGTGGTAGAAGGAGAAAAAAGTCCCAATAAAGAATTCGTCGATCTGCCAAGGGCTGTATCTTTATTGCATCAAGGACAATACAAATCAGTGCCTGAAGCCGGACACTTAATACCCATGCAGAAACCGAAAGAAGTTGCTCAAATCATAAAAGAATTCCTGGCGGAAGTAATCTAAGATATAGTTGACGAATTTCAATAAATATGTAAGCTTTCCACTGGAAGTAATCTAAGAACAATCAATAAAGGGAAACCTGTTTATGGCTTTGACCGAAAATAATCAGTGCGGCTCGGAGGGCGAAGCAAAATGCCGGTCTGGTATGTTCCTGGTGCAGCCGTTCACTCTTATTGGGGAAACGGTAATCGGCTGGATTAACGGTTTAGGTAAGGCAACGATTTTCCTTTTTATGGCGCTTTGGAAAACCTTTCGGCCCAAGCAGTTTCCCAAGGTTATTCAGCAAATTTATTTTATCGGAGCCAGTTCCACAACGATTATCATTCTAGTGAGCCTGTTTACCGGCATGGTTTTGAGTCTGCAGTCGTACCATGCTCTGATTAAGTTCGGCGCGGTGGGCGGGCTGGGGGCACTCGTTTCCCTTTCCCTGATCAGAGAATTGGGACCGGTTCTTACGGCCATTATGATTACGGCCAGAGCTGGTTCCGCCATCACGGCCGAGATCGGGATCCAGCGAATTTCCGAGCAGGTCGACGCCCTGCATACCATGCGGATTGATCCTTTTAGATATCTCATCAGCCCCAGAATTACCGCTTCACTTATCAGTTTTCCCCTGCTCACCGCCTTGTTTGACTTCATTGGCATTATCGGCGGCTACATTTCCGGCGTGATGCTTTTGGGATTAAATGCCGGGGTTTATTCCCATAGCATTCAATCCAATGTGGATATGAAAGATCTCACTGATGGTTTTATTAAGGCAATAGTATTCGCAGTCATCGTCGTCACCGTCTGCTGTTATCAGGGATATTTTGTGCACATGCGCGAGGATAGCCATGGAGCCAAGGCTGTCGGCCTGGCCACTACTTCGGCCGTTGTTACCTCCTGTGTGTTGATTCTCGTTTCGGATTATGTGGTGACTTCGCTTCTTTTAATATAGAGAAATTTATGAATACTCCATTAATTGAATTTAAAAATATAACCAAGAGTTTCGGATCACAGACGGTTCTGCAAAACGTTAATTTACAAATATATGAGGGGCAGGTTACTACCATTATCGGCCTTAGTGGTTCAGGTAAAAGCGTGCTGCTCAAACATATCATCGGTCTGCTTAAGCCCGACGAAGGAACCATTCTCTTTCACGGCAAACCGTTGACCGAAATGAAGAAGTCCGAGATTGCCGCTTTGCTGGCCCGGATTAGTTATATGTTTCAGGGTAACGCATTGTTCGATTCCCTGACGGTCTATGATAATATCGCGCTGCCTCTGAGAGAAACTACAAATTTGAAGAAAGCGGAAATCCATCGGCGGGTCATGGCGAGAATTGAACAAACAGAACTTATCGAGGCCTCTCACAAGTATCCGTCGGAACTCTCCGGGGGTATGCAAAAACGGGTGGCACTGGCTCGCGCGCTGATAACCGATCCTCAAATCGTGTTGTTTGACGAACCCACTACCGGCCAGGACCCTGTTCGGAAAAACGCTATCCTTAGCATGATTGCTCAGTATCAGAGAAAATTTAATTTTACCGCAATCATGGTCAGCCATGAGATCCCGGATGTGTATTTTATTTCCAACCGGATTCTTGCCCTCTATGATAAAACTATTGTTTTTCAGGGAACTCCTGAGGAACTGGGAAATTTTGATCATCCTTTCAACGATGAAGTTATCCATAGCCTCGAAGGGTTGCAGAAGGAACTGACGGGTCTGTATTCTAAACGGCANNTTACTGCATTGCAGCTTTTACTCTGACAAATCTGGATGCAATCATTTCCAGCATGGGTCACGATGCGGCACAGGAAGTCATCCACTCGATGGGAGTATATATTGATAAACACTTTGGCGCCATTGGCGGTTTTTCCACCCGCCGCAAGTCCAATGAATTTGTTACAGTGCTTCCTTTTTCCAATCTTACGGAAGCTGAAAGTATTTTGAAGGATTTTGCTAAGGATTTTCAGGAGCAGGGAATCCGCGACATTTGGGCCGGAGCTCAAAAGCAGACGCCTTCAGGAAAGTGCGTTGATTTCTCCATTCGGGCGGGAATTGCTCAGGGACAACCTACTGCTGAAATAGATCAAGTTATAGATTCGGCAAGATCTCAACAAAAAGAAATTGGACGGCTGCAATGCGCCGTCGGGGAGTAAACAAATGAAAAAATACAAGATAGAAACAATAGTAGGCATCTTTGTCTTTTTGGGACTGCTCTGTATAGGGTACATGACGGTGAAACTCGGCAAAGTTTCTTTTTGGGGTGACGATTATTACCCCATCATTGCCAAATTCGTTTCCGTAACCGGACTGAGAGATGGCAACCCAGTTAATATTTTAGGTATCGAGGTCGGACAGGTGGAACGAATCACCATGGATCAGGAAAATCAGAAGGCGGTGGTGGAACTAAAGATCAAAAAAGGAATAAAGATATATAATGATGCTATCGCCGCCATTAAAACAGAAGGTCTGATGGGCGACAAATTTATCAGTATAGATCCCGGAGGCTCCGGCTCACTTCTCGGACCTCGCGGAACCATCACTGAAACGCAATCGCCCGTGGACATAGTGGACATTATTGGCAAGTATGCCTTCGGTGAGGTAAAGAAACAATAAAAATATAATAAGATTCAGGAGGGTTAGGGCATGAAAAAACAATTTACAGTATTAAGTATATTGATAATTTTTGTATTATCCATCCCGGTATATGCCGGCGTACCGCTCAACACGGTTCAAACAAACGTAAACAATGTCCTCGATATCTTGCGTAATCCAAAGCTCAAAGCCGAATCGGCCAAGGAGATCAAGAAAGAAAAACTCCGGGTGATCTACAAAAGTATGTTCGATGAATTTGAATTTTCTAAGCGGACACTGGCGCGGAACTGGAACAAATTTAATCTCACTCAGCAGAAGGAATTTATAGGGCTCTTTGAGCAGGTGCTGGAAAAATCATATGTAGATAAAATTCTTTCTTACACCGATCAGAAAATTGAGTTTTATAAGGAAAACATCCTCTCCGAGAGTCAGGCTGAAATTCAGACGAAAATTATTACTTCCTCCAAAGAAATTCCCATTTTTTACCGAATGATCTTAAAAGATGGTAAATGGAAAGTATATGACGTTGTTGTGGAAAATGTAAGTCTGGTTCAGAACTATCGCACCCAGTTCAATGATATACTGGGAAAGAATACACCGGAACAACTGCTGGAGATCCTGCGAAAAAAGGTAAAAGCGCAATAAGAAATAATGTCATTGCGTATACTCCGCTGGCGCGAAGTCGGGAGAATTTCCGAGAGGTGTCACGCAGAGTAAAGCGTAGGGTTGATGAAGCGAAGCGCATCCACCGAATGTTAGAATAATGGTGGAACCGCTGTGCTTGTTCCACCTTACAAACTAAATCAAAGATATTATCAAAGCGGCGGGAAAGATGCGCATCAGCTACATGAAAACTTACCTTACTTTGATTGTGTTGTTCATCTTTCTGGCAGCGGGGTGCGCGCACGACCCCGGCTCTTCTTCTACCGCTTTGCCGCAAGCCAAATCTTCGCCCCAACCGATTTTGCTTGCTGCCAACGCAGATGGAATCCCGGCAAAATCCCCGGGTAAGCCGGTTGACGCAATCGAAGATGAATACAAAGATGATCAGAATCTCGACTACGCCAACGATACTTTTAAGGAAGAAAGAGTAGAAATTGCCGATCCTCTGGAACCCTTCAACAGAGCCATGCATCAATTTAACGATAAGCTTTATTTCTGGGCGCTCAAACCCGTTGCGCAGGGATACAATAAAGTCGTTCCTGAATCCGCACGGATCAGCGTGAAAAATTTCTTTTCCAACCTCGGATTCCCCTCTCGTTTCCTCAGTTGCCTGCTTCAGACGGACTTCAGCGGCGCAGCCACGGAATTCGGCCGTTTTACAATAAATACTATTTGGGGTATCGGAGGGCTGCTAGACCCTTCCGCCAATAAGGAACTGGATCTCCAGATGCAAGATACCGATCTGGGACAAACCTTGGGAGTCTACGGTGTGGGGCAGGGTTTCTACATCGTCTGGCCGATACTTGGGCCTTCCAGTCCGCGCGATTCGATCAGCATAGCCGGCGATTATTTTTTGTATCCCGTCTCTTACATTTATCCCTGGTATGCCTGGTTTGGAGTCAGAGGATATCAGGAAATTAATGCTACATCACTGCGGATTGGCGATTATGAAGCTCTTAAAGATGCGGCCATCGATCCCTACGTGGCGTTTCGTGATGCCTACATTCAATACCGGCTGAAGAAAGTTAAAGCGAGGAAAACGAAGCTTGTCCTATCCAAGCCTCAGGAAGTAAATTCTCCAGTGGCTGATCCGTTATCGCCAAAGAAGGAAAATTAAATGAAAATCACGGGCAAGAACCCCAAAGTAAGCTTTGGTAACGTTTTGCAGCAAGCTGCCGGGTATTATACCCTCCGCTTCGCGGGATTGTTCAACTATCCAATTCCGCGGCGCTTCGCTTTCGGAATTGGAGTTTCACAAAGAAAATTCCTCACGAAAAATTTTCTGAGTATAGCGCTGACGGTATTATTAATTTTTACAATTAATGGAAAAGCCGCAGCCGCTGGATTATTTGGCGCACCTCAAACCGTTTCTAAAGAAGCCGGTGGATTAAATACCGCCATCGGGTACTGGTATCATGAGGATACATACACCAATGGTGCGGATCATATAATCAGACAAAATGAAATTTATTCGCAGGTGGCTTATGGCGCAAAAAATATATGGGAAATATACGCGCGAATCGGGGTATCGGATCTGAAAATTTTCGACGTGTTCAGTTCCGCGGATACTTCAACTACGACTGATAAAAATAATTTTGAAGAAAACTGGAAATTTTTTGGAACTCTGGGAGCAAAGGGCTTTTACCCCGTCAACAAGACATTCGGAATAGGCGCTTTTATTCAGGGAACATATTATTTCAGCAACTTCACGGACGATGTCGCGGGAGTTAGTTATATCAAACCTTTTACAACAGATCTTAAAGTTAAAAATCTTTTTGATGTGAATTTCGGTGTTGGATTTCAAGCTACCGTTCCCTACGGTATCAAATTATATGCGGGACCCTATATTTATTATTCGGAGGCAAAAGTATCTTTGTCCGCCAATATTCCCGGCCTTGAATACGCAGCCGGAAATGTTACTATTGAGAATAAGACCATTGCCGGCGGATTTGCGGGAATCGATATACCTCTCGCCAAAGGATTCCGTCTGAATGTTGAAGGACAATATTCAGACAGGCTCTCCGCCGGAGCTGCTGTGAGCTATACATACTGATTTTAATATCTGTTTGCCGCTGAAAAAAGACTTTGCGGCAGAGAAAAAAATACAAAAGAATTCCACAGAGCAGATGAACGAAGTGAAAGAAAATTTCTTTCAGGTTCGAGACCCCACTAAAATTTACAAAATGGGAGAAGTAGAAGTGCATGCCCTGCGGGGTATTGATATGGAACTATACGCGGGTGAGTTGGTTGTTCTTCTTGGGCCGTCGGGAAGTCGTATAAGGTCGCCCAAGGATCGCCAACGATACGTCTTTTTCACTTCGCCATGCTTTATAGAAATGGTTGTCAAGCGCAATCTGCCTGAAATTTTGATTTAAAAGAACAAAGGTTATTGACCCCATGGTCCATTTTTGGTATAACGCAAAAGAAAAAATCGGGCAGCGGTTTTGAAACCCGCCTTTCCAGCCAAAAATGACGCAATAAAAAATAACAAGGGGATAAATAATGGAGAAGAGATTGAAGGTGGCGGCCATCATGCTTTATGTATTTGCCGCTTACCTTATCCTGTTCGGGCTGGTATATTTAATAAGTCCGAGGATAATGCCTTATCATGAAAGGTTTCTCGGCAAGACGTTTAAGGAGTTGGACCCGAAAACGGCTACGCTCAGCTTGGCCTCCATGAAGGTGGTGGGCGCCCTTGCGTTATCCATGGGTATCGGTTTTGTCATGATGATCAGGTTTCAATTCAGCAGAGGGGACCGGTATGCCTGGTGGATAATCCTAGTGATGTCGCTTTTGGCACTTGTTCCGATTACCTTTATCTCCTTTTCCATAGGGGGGGTGCATTCACCCGGGTGGAGCATCGCAATCAGCATACTGGTGATGTCTGTTGCAATGGCTATTTCAAAGGGTGCTTTTAAAAAACCGTAACAGAAATCAGACAATCAGGAAAAGATAAAAATGAAAATTGTTTATTCATACTATGTATTGGATATCGTTCATAAAGGTCATATCCTGATGATGAGAAACGCAAAGGCGATCGCCGGAGAAGACGGGAAACTGATTGTGGGAATCCTGACGGATGAGGCGGTTATGGAGAAAAAGCCCAAGCCGTTGCTTTCCTTTGAAGACCGNNGTTATGGAAGAAATCAACGGGAGCGTTATTGTATTTCCCTATTTTCCCGGCCAGTCCTCGACAAACATCAAGAATGGAATATCACTCATATCAAAAGACAAAAAAACATGAAAAACAAACCTATATTCTGGAATATCTGGTCATCTTATGCAACGTACTATTTCGGCAAGGTGAATCTGAGCATTGTGGTGCCGGCGTTATTGGCCACGCAAAAAGATTTGAGCAAGATGAACGTTGCCGCAGTATATTTTTTTCATTTTAGATTTAATAATGCCCTTTAAGGTTTGCTTTAAAATTATCTATTAAACAATAAACTAAGAGGTGTATCAACCATGCGAATTGCGGATATCATGACGTCTTTACGGATTATTATAACCCCTGTAATTATTTGGCTCCTATTACATGACGAAAAGGTGGTTGCCTACTATCTTTTCGCCGCCGGAGCGATAACCGACACCCTGGACGGTTATTTTGCAAGAAGAAGCAAAAAGAAGGTGACGTACGGGCACAATTTTGATGCGCTGGCGGATTTTTTCTTCGGGTTTACGACGATATTTGTTGTTGTTTACGTGTCAAAGGCATGGCCGCTTCTGATCGTCACCCTGACAGGAATAGCTTTCTGGACCCCAATCATCATCCTTATCTCACGGAAAGCCGGGATTCTGGAGATACCGCATCTGGAGACGAATCTGCTGGCTGCGGCGGTTTATCCAACGGTTATGGCATACATCATCGGCTGGCAATATGCCGGGATATTGCTTCTTTTCACGGCGGTTGTGATGCTTCACTACATGTGGAAGTATATCGTGTATGTGCGCAGCCTTTACCGGGAGAAGACGCCCTGATCAACGGTCATTGCTTTTTTGTAAACATGGCTTTGATTTTGTCCTTGAAATGGTTATAGAGGTACAATCCCAGGACAAACCCGAGAATCAGCAATTGAGGCAGGGTGATGCTGTGCCCCTCCTGCTCGGCGGCTGCGAAAGCCGCCTGTGGAAACGCCAAATAAAAAAGGGCTGCTGTAAGAATGACTGTTGTAATGGTTCTGAAATGTTTCATATCTATTCCTTTCTATATACCTTTACTTTAATCCTAACTGCCGCCAGAACATCATGGCGAGCCAATCTATCGCCCGGTTGGGCAGAGCCCAGGTAAGAAAAGCGGCCAACCTGGCATCCCAGCCGACGATGTAACGTGTCCCGGGCCTTTTTGCCGTGAGCGCCCGGGCAACCGTCCTTGCAACCGCATCAATGGAAACCGCAACCATTTTTATCCTTTTTTTATTTTTAAGGATTTCAACGACCCCGTTGATGGTGGAGCCATAGAGGTCAAAAGCCTCTTGCGGGAAATTTTTTGCCTTGATTGCCGCTTCTGTCTCGGCTTTGTCCCACATGGGGGTATAGACGATTCCGGGTTCGATGATTGAAACCGGGATTCTCCAGGGTTTAAGCTCCAGTCTGAGCGAATCGGTGATGGCTTCAAGAGCGGCTTTTGAGGCTGAATACGGGGCGAGGTATGGTTGGGGCATGATGCCGGCGATTGACCCCATGTTTACGATGCGGCCGTGCCCCTTCCGGATAAGGGGCAAAAACGCCTGGGTGACGGCGATGTGCCCGATGAGGTTGACCTCCAACAGGTTGCGGATTTCAGCGATGGAAAGAAACTCCAAGAGGCCGCTCGCTGTAACAATGCCCGCATTGTTAACCAACCCCGCCAGACCGGCGCCGCCCACCTCACCGGATACGAACTTCAAGGCGGAATCGATGGATTCTGAATCGGTGATGTCTATGAGAACCGGGGTGAGTCTGTCGGAGGCGTTTTTCCTCAAGGCGTTGCCGTCAGCCTCCCTGCGCACCCCGGCAAAGACTTTAAACCCTATGCTGTCAAGGTAAAGCGCGCAGGCCTTGCCTATCCCGGTTGAGGTTCCGGTTATGAGAATCGCGCGTTTCCCCTCTTCTTGGCCCCCGGGCATTGACATGGCCTCCCCCCAAAAGATATTTCTGAATAAACCGCATGAATTGTGGCTTAATACCCTTAAGCTTTTTCTTTGTCCAGATAAAATTTGACGGCTGTGGGGTAAGTTTTTTAAAAAATACAGGTTTCAGGATGGTTGACATCGGCCTGTGAAAAGGCTATACAGAACAGTTTGATGGTATTGGTCCAATTAAACTTGATTAAATAAACATCTATTTAAAAAGGGTGATCTGTCGATGAAAAAAGAAGAAGCGGCAAAAGAATTGTTGAAACAGACCAAAGAAAAGGAAGAAACCCTTCACGAGATGCTCAACCAGCCGTTGAGTTTTATCCAGAAGGCTCTGGTGGATGGACTTTATACATTTTATTTTGATGTGCTCGGGAAGAAACCCAAAATCGACGAGGATGCGGCAAGGCAGGCAAGGGAAACATTTAAAAATTATTTTCCCGAAAAAGTCGAGGAGATGCTTGCACAGCTCCTTGATGACCCGGAGGGCTATCATCAGAAAGTGGTAGCGTTTGAAAAAATATGCCCCCCTGTCTTTGTTGATTTTCCCACAGACCCAAGCTATTACCGCGTCATCATCAGTGACCCCTCGCGCCAGCTTCAAGAGGTTCTGACAAGACTGGCCCTTTTTTCAAATTTTCCATCTTCCAACGGTAAGTATTCTGCCCTTGATGTGGGCACCGGGTATGGCCGGCTCGCAATGGTGATAGAAGACACATTGCGCTCTCTTTACGCGGGGGGGAAGGGCTACAGGGTCTTTGGCATGGATATATCGGAAGGCAACATAGAAGCAGCAAAAAAATTAAACCGAGAGACGGGATCGGAGATCACCTTTTTTACTCGTGATATGAATCAAATCCCCTTTCCGTCGGATTCATTAAACCTTGTCAATACGACCGACGCATCCTATCTTAACTTCAGGCACAGAAGGCCGTTTTATATCGCCGAGATCGCAAGGGTCCTGCGCCCTGACGGCGGGGTCTGCTGCATAACCAATCCCAACGAGCTCACTACCTTGAAAGAGTATAACTATGTAATGATGCGGACCAACTACAGGACCTATTTGAATCCTGTTAATATCATGAAGGCCACGGTTCTCGGCAAGTGCTCCATATATATAGACGCCCTTTCCAAGGCCAGGCCCGACTGGGCGCTGACAACCACCGCAGACATGACCGATACGTTGACAAGGGTATTAAAGGCCGACATTATTGATATTACCAACTGGCCGAAAAAGGGCGGCCCGTCAATATACAGCGGGTTTACCTTTGCGGTTAACGACAGCACAAAAAGGCAGATCGACAGGTACACAAAATTCCGGGAGCGCCGGAAAGCGGCGGAGCAGTGGTTTGATATGTAGGGTGTAAAATCGGGCCGGGGCCGGGTTTTTATACTAGAATATGCCTAGTATTTATCCTGTATTAATCACGTAAATAATCCTGTTGCAAATATGTTATTGTTATAATAAAGAAAACATGTACAAATAGTCACAGAAAAGGAGAACGTCATGGGATTAAACACGGTAATTGAAAGCCTGGGGGTGTATACCCCCGAGGGGAGGCTCAGCACAAAGGAGCTTGTTGACGGCTGCAAGGTAAAGCCCGTCTTTGATCTTGAAGAATTAACCGGGATAAAGACCCGCCCCGTGGTTGCGGATAATGAATACGCCCTGGATCTGGCCCGGGAAGCGGCAACCCGGTGCTTTGAGATCTCCAAATATCAGCCTGAGGATATCGACCTGGTCATCTGCACCAATATCTCCCGCTACAACGGCCCGAACTGGAAGGCCAGCTTTGAACCCTCCACTGCCGCCTCGCTTGCCCGGGATTTTGATTTTAGCAATGCGATTATCTTTGATGAACCCAACGCCTGCGCCGGGATGTTCACCGCCCTTTATATCGTGGATGCCTACCTGAAGGCCGGGTTTATTAAAAGGGGAATGGTGATCAGCGGTGAAGCCTTGACCTGCCTTGCCCGCACCGCGCAGAAGGAGATGAGCGCTCCCTTTGATCCTCAGATGGCCTGCCTGACCGTGGGCGATGCAGGGGCGGCTTTTATCCTTGAACAAACGGATAATCCGGATACCGGATTTCATGACATGGACGCCTTTACGGTTGCACAACACTGTGACCTCTGCATCGGCACATACAGCAAGGAGCCACATGGCGGATTTGTCATGTACACGGATTCCATTAAAATTCACCAAGTCGCCATCAGCATGACCGCAGAGCATGTGGGGCGGATGGTCAAAGGAACCAAATGGGAAAACAGCGAAAATCATCATTATATCATGCATCAGACCGGAACAAGGGCCATCAAAACGACCAGAAAAAGCATTAATGACTGGGTGGGGAAAGAGGTTTGTTCCGAGAAAAATTCCATCGTCAATGTCATCGAACGGGGAAACGGGGCATCCACCGCCCATTTTGTCGCCCTGTGGGATCATATAAGAAACGGGGCCATAAAATCCAAGGAGAACATACTTTTTGCGGTTCAGTCATCCGGGATCAACCTGGGCGTTGCCCTGTATACCCTGGATGATCTTCCTGCAAGGGTAATGAACTGGAGCAGTATGGAACAACGAGAAGCAATCAAAGAAGCTGTGTAAAGGAAAATGCCATGGGAATTACAATCGATAGCATCGGGCTGTTTGAAAATAAGAATAAATCGGTAAAAACCTCGCTAGAATTATGCAGGCGGGCTGCTGAACCCTGTATCAAACAGTCAGGTTACAGCAAAGAGGATATAGGACTGGTGGTCAGCGTTTCCGTTTATCGGGATGATTACTT
>PLMV01000126.1 GCA_003141615.1 Syntrophaceae bacterium | reverse complement strand
TCTTGAATGCAAATTGGAATAAGAATCCGCTTATCTCATCTAGCCTACAGCTTATCCAAGAGTCGTTTGGTTTAGCACATGAGCTTTTCTTTGAACATCGGATTATTAATTTTTCTGAGCTTTCAACCGTACTTCTTCTTTTAGTTTCTGGTCTTGAGAGTGTTTTCACTGGTTCTAGCGATTCAAACGCAGACATTTCATTCAAATTTCGAACAGTGGGCGCGATTTTCTATTCGAAATTTGTCGGTGACACCGCCTTTGATGACAGAATCAGTGTCCACAAAGGGAAATACAAATTTAAAGATTTCAAAGATATCTTAAGCATACTTTACAATCTCAGATCTTCCATTGCGCACGGAGGATTTGGTTTTGATTTCTTCAACAAAAATAAAATAAGATATTTGCTGGATGAGCTGTTTAAAAAAGTTGGTGTTGGTGAAGTTCACAGTGACATGAAAAGTATTTATTATGCACATTTATTAATTGCTTTAGGGTTTTTAGAAAATCATATACTAAAGATTTTCAGAACCGCCAAAGAGAATTTGAATAAAGGTGTAAATATCTTAGATGAAATGCTAGATAAGTGAAAACTATCGTCTGTCGGAAATTGGATTTTTATTTCTTTCTTCCTGAAAGTCGCAAATTATCAATCTTGATGAAGATGCAAGACTTCAATCCGTAATAAACACAATTTACGATTGACGACAAACTGCAACACAGCACATTTTGCAATCTATATTTCGTTGACAGACAAGACGGAGTTTCTTATAGTATTGGTAAGCAGGGTTTGAAGTGAAGGTTGAAAAACGAGCATTCTGGAGTAAATAAAGGAGGAATGGATCGTTATGAAAGAAAGAAGGAGAAAGCCACGACTTAAGAAGGAAACCGAGGTCCCCATAAAAATCGTCTCGGGAGAGGAAAATCTTCCTAAAGAAGAAATCCTCTATAACAGCAAAGATATTTCCGTATACGGTGCTAAAATTCAGGGCAATATTCTTTTGCCCGTCGGTACAATCATCAAGATAGATATCACATTAAAGAATTTACAACAAAAGATAACCTCTCTAGGAAAAGTAAAATGGAATAAATTCATCATTGAGAATGGGTTTTATGAGGCTGGAGTGGAGTTCGTCGATACACCCGACGAAGCGATCCATAAACTATATGAGCTAGAGCGAATGCAGAAAGAAGACTCTTTTACCTCAAAAGTGGACTGGTCTAATCTTCAAGAGCTCAATAAATATGAGATATCATCGGAAAGAGACGCTTTTATCCCAGAAGAAGAATGGTCTAAGCTTCAAGAGATTAATAGATATGAGATGCCACCGGAAGAAGACACTTTTATCCCAATAGAGAAATGGTCTAATCTTCAAGAGCTTAATAAAAAGGGAGAGGTCTCTATCGCTAAACAGATAAAGACGATAGATACAGGAGACATCGATATGAAGAACTGTCGATACTGCTCTAGGGAAATAAAGTCTGACGCTGTAAAATGCGAGTATTGCGGTAGGATGTTAAATGGTGAACTAACAGTCAGAAAAGTTTTTATATAAACGCATGATGGAAGAGTCGGGGGAATAACAACGGCATAGAAGCAGATACGAATTGAGTTTTCGATTGATAACTTCCTGAACTACGTGATGTGCGATATTTGCACAATGTGCAACATTTCGATCTGTAATTAATGATTATTATCCCTCGATCATTGTGGTGCCTGTGACAGACACTGATGGAAGTTCTGTCCTGGTAGCAGCGTGACCTTGCCTATTGTTTATCTGTGTCTTGGGTTTTTTTCTGTTCCTTGCCCTTCAATATGGCAAGGCCCATATCAATCACCGTATCATAGGGCTCTTCCCGGTCTTCCCTCAGGTGCATGGTAATGGCCTCAACAGGGCAATCTGTAGAGCACAGGCCGCAACCCAGACATTTTAAGGGATCCGCAACTGCATAATCATTCACCGATATTGCCTGCACCGGACAGCGATCAATGCACACGCCACACCCCGTGCAGCAGTCTGGGTCGACAACGGCCATAAACAGTGAATTGAGAAAACCATGTTTGTCCATCCCCCCGTGTGCTATGCCCTTCAGGGAAGCACAGCAGCACGGGCAGCAATTGCAGAGGTTCGACAGGTGCTGCGTGTTCGCCCCTGCATGCACAAGTCCTGCCTGGTCGGCCTGCTTGATGACGGCAAGGGCCTCATCAGCGCTGATGGGCCTGCCGATGCCGTTCTCGATGTAGTATTCTGCCGCTGCCCCGAAGTGGAGGCAGGTCTCTTCGGGCCTGTTGCAACCAGTCCCTGTGAGCAGTGCCTCTTTCCGGCAGATACACGGCGCCACAGAGATGACTCTGGCCTTTCTCACCCGATCTTCAAGCATGCAGGACGGGATGAGCGTTATCTCCGATCCTACTATGTGATCGATGGGTATGACCTTGAATCCGGGTATGTTGCTTGTTGCCATCTCGGCCTGGTAGGCCTGCTTGTAGTATTCCTTATAGAGTGCTGCCAACTCTGCATCCATGTGCTGCACCGAGTATTCGTACAGACCAATCATGAAGGGTACAGCATTGAATAGTGTCTTGCCCCCTCGCCTGATACGGAAGATGAGCCCCCTGTTCGCCATGGATTCCAATTTGTCCGCCAAGGCCTCTTCATCCACCCCCATGCGGGCAGCAATCTGAGCGGTCTCTTCAGCAAAAGGGGTGAGATGAACGAGGGTCTCTGCCTCATCCTCGGTCATGAGCCGTTTGAGTATGTTGATCTCGAGTCCGGTATCAGTTCTTGGGAATCCCAGGGGGAACTGGTCGAGGAAGTCACGCAGCTGCTCATAGACTGTATCTGTCATTGCTCATCCTCCATGCCCTCTTGCAAGAATGCAATAGGGCTGAATTGAATATTCTGACAATATTACTTTTTACAATTTTTTTCATTCATTAATAATCATATGGGGTTCAATGAGTGATTTCTGCGATAATTATTGGGTTCAACTACGTGCTCCCTACTGTAGATTATGACCTGCCCCCGAATCATGTACCACATTTAGAGTTAAGATTCTGCAAATTAATGTTCTTCAATTTAGCCAGGCTTCTGGTGCTGGAGGACGGTAATTCAATGAGCTGTGCGGCCTGAAAGTGTTGTATTCAATGCGCCATTTTTATATAAGCACCTGAGCTTCTTTTAGGGTAAAAAAGATCTCAATATTCATGTATCCACCGACAAACAGCTATGCGCTATTTCTTTCAGTAATGCTCAACATCAAGACTTTTCAAAATTGTTTGTTTGTAGGTGTAACAGTTAATCAAGAGAATATTTGAGATAGGTATACATAAATATTTCACCAAAAAGACTTTTACACGAAAGCTTCTTGACATACATCAGATATAATTTGTATCTTCACTCCCATGAATATCTGCCACAAATGTAAAAAAGAAATAGCAGAGGATTTTTTTGTCGGCAGGCAATCACAATGCCCTTCCTCAGATCTGACCTGCATTGTTGTCTTAATTGCTCTTTCTATGACATAGGCACTTATAACGACTGCCGTGAACCTCAAGCCGAAAGAGTGCTTGACAAAAGCCGCTCCAATTTTTGTGATTTTTTCAAATTTAAAAAAACAGCAAAAGCTACCGGCGCGGCTGATTCAGGAACTAAAGACAAACTGGAATCGTTGTTTAAGAAAAACTAATTTGGAATTAATACTGGATTTACCCTAAAGGGCACTTCGCCCGCCTGCGTACCCTGAAGGGCATCCACGACGGGAATGACAGGAGTGGAGCATAAGCTATCTACACTGCGCATGGTGAATGGCGACCGGGAAGTAATTCTATTTTATATTTTCGTGTAGGTAAAGTTTGAATATCCAGCTTTTCTTTGATTTCCTCTAGCGGCACGACTTCTATGTTCATGTTGAGAGCCTTTTCTAAAAGTTCTCTGAATTGATTTTGAAAGATGCCCCCTTCAACTTCGGCATGAACCGGCAAGACATGTGTTTTCCCATCTTTAATCAGTTCGCTGATAATTGATACACTTTTTTGCGGGTCAATTTCTTCAAAGCAAGGCAAGTCCGAGGGTATCTCCAGATTATTTGAGATTTCATGGATAAACGGCGCTTTAGCCCGCGTACAGCTGAGATAATCAAATTTGTATTGCCTGATTATCGAAAACACTCTGTCATCAATTGTCCATGAAGGCGCTCCAAACGCCGTTGGTTTTTTGCCGGTTAATTTTTCAAAACCACTCATTCCTTTAACAAACCATTCACGAATCCAGTCCTCGGATTTGCGCGGCAGTTCATCCTGCCAACAGCGGTGATCCCATGCATGAAACTGGACTTCATGACCGGCGGCGATTATATCATTCACGATTTCCGGAAAGGATAGAGCGATCATGGGCGCGGGAAGCAATGTGCCGTAGAGAGCTGTTTTCCAACCGTAAAGAGCAGGCGCGTTTGTACGCATCATCTTCTTTAAGAATAGCGGATTTTTAATTAGCTGTAATGCCGCGCGGCCGGAATTATCCGGACCGATGCTTAGAAAGAATGTGCCTTTTAAATTGAATTCCTTTAAGATTTGTAAAAGAGAGGGAACGCCGTTTTTCATGCCCCAGTAAGTATCGACATCTATTTTTAATCCGAGCATTGGCATAAGGATTTTTTTTATAACGAGACCTTTAAATAACTAATAATCACTACTCCCTTGTCATTTCGTACTTGATACGGAATCCAGTATTTTTATAACTGTTTCCCGGCTTGCGCCGGGACAACACCTGGATTCCCGCCTACGCGGGAATGACATTTGAGGAGATTTCTTCTTCGCCTTTATGGCTCATCGCAATGATAGTTAATATATTTCCTGACACTTATCGTAACTTTGTCAAATCTCGGCGTCTTTATTTTCTTCCAAAAATGAATTGAGCGTCAAGCGCATCGATTCTTGCAAACCTATTTTCGGTTCCCAATTCAAAAGTTTTCTCGCCTTCTCAATGCTGGGCTTGCGTGTGTAAATATCCTGATAGCCTTTGCCGTAATAGGTATCCGCGGAAACATCGATTATGTCGGAATAACTTTTATCTTTCTTGTGATCGGGATGTTCCTGAAAAAGTTTCTTTAATATATTGGCCAGCTCTTTTACCGAGCATTCGTTTTCAGGATTGCCAATGTTGATAATCTGGTTTTTGCAAATATCATTTTTATTTTCTAATATTTTCATCAGCGCTGATATTCCATCATCAACATACGTAAAACAGCGTTTTTGTTGTCCGCCATCAACGAGATTAATCGGTCTCTTCATGAACAGCTCCGCGATAAATTGCGTGACGACGCGAGAACTGCCTTCCTTTGCGGTATAGAGAGAATCAAGCCTCGGGCCTACCCAGTTAAAAGGTCTAAACAAGGTAAATTCCAAATGCCCTCTTGTTCCGTAGCCGTAAATCACTCGGTCAAGAAGCTGTTTACAGCACGAATATATCCAGCGTTCCTTATTTATCGGACCCACTACCAGAAAGCTTTCATCTTCCTTAAATTCGGGATCAGTGCAGGCGCCATATACTTCCGAGGTCGAGGGAAAAACAACCCGCTTATGATATTTGACGCATTTTTTGATGATATCCACATTCATTTCAAAATCAAGATTGTAAACGGCAATCGGATCTTCCACGTAAAGCTTCGGAGTGGCAATAGCAACAAGCGGCATGATGACATCGCATTTCTTGATTTGCAGCTCAATCCATTCCCGGTTGATAGAAATATCACCTTCCATGAAATGAAAATTAGGATTATTCAGAGACTTGCCGAGCCGGTCTGTGCCTAAATCCATGCCGTAAACTATCCAGTCTTTCTTTTTAGCCAGTATTCTGTTGACAAGATGATGTCCGATGAATCCGTTCACACCAAGAATTAATATTTTCATTTTAGTACTTTTACCTTCCCGTTCTTTAAATAGCTGCTGATCTGTTCGCCTCTGAGGCGTTTTTCCTTGACTTCAATATCAAGGAACTTTATAGCATTTTTCCCCGTTTGCACAAGAACTTCTTTATTTGTAATAACCAGTTTACCCGGAATAACGGCTTTATCCGAAACCACCGGTTGGGCCCACCAGATAATAATTTTTTCATCATTATTTAAAAGGGCGAAAGCTCCGGGATAAGGTTCGGTGACGGCACGAATCAAATTGTAAATCTCATCGGCGGATTTATTCCAATCAATGCGGCCATCTTCCGGACGCCTTCCGCCATAATAACTGCCNNTTTGACCGACGATATCTCCCGCATCAGGTTTGTCGATCATATAATGCAGTGTAACTCCGGTTTGCGTTTCACCATTGATTATCACCCAGTTTACCGGACATCGTCCCCGATAAGCGGGCAAGAAAGATCCGTGTAAATTAAACGCTCCAATCTTAGGCAGATCAAGGATTTCGCGGCTGATCATCTTCCGGTAATAAAAAGAAAACATTATATCAGGATTAACTGCTGCTATTTTCGCGATCCACTGAGGCGAATTGACTTCTTCGGTTGTATATACCTTAATGTTCTTCTGCTGAGCCCAATTTTTAACCGAACCGAACCAGCAATTTTCATCGGGATCGTCTTCATGAGTAAAGACAGCCTCTATGTCATAACCATGACGCGCCAACGCGTCCAAACCGGCAAGCCCCATGTTGTGATAGGCAAATACAACTGTTTTCATTATTCAATTGGCCTCTGATTTTTAAAAAGTCTTCCGCTCTTATTTGGTATGTATTTTTTCAATCACGTATTCCGGTCTTTTGCGCACTTCACGATAAATTCTGCCGATATATTCACCTATCACACCCAAAGCAAAAAATTGCAGACCGACGAAAACAAACAGAACCGCGAACAAAGTAAATATTCCTTCGGCCGCCCAACGCGCGCCGTAAACCAATCTTTCCACCGCCAGGAAAGCGCCAAAACAAACTCCTAGCAGAGACATTAAAATTCCGCCGTACATAATCAGTTTCATCGGCAAATCCGAAAAAGACGCGACTAAATCAAATTGCAGATTGATCAATTTTCTCAAAGGATAATTGGATTTACCGCCATGCCGCTCTTCATGCGCGACTTCAATTTCAGTAACTCGTTTGGCAAAGACAGTAGCCAGCGCCGGAATAAAAGTGGCGTGTTCATGACACTGAATCATGCGCTGGACAACCGGAAGCCTGTAGCATCGCAGCATACAACCCCAATCCCGCATACTTACTCTGGTAATTTTTCGCGCGACTATATTAATTATTTTTGAAGGCAAAATACGCAGGAAAGAATCTTTGCGTCCCTTGCGGATAGTACCGACAACATCATAATTGCCCTCTTCCATCACTTTTACTAAATTAGTGATTTCTTCGGGGGGATTCTGCAAATCGGCATCCATCGTAATGACAATATCCGCCTGGGTAATGGAAAATCCGGCCATAATTGCCGCATGCTGTCCATAATTGCGGGTCAGCTCCACTACCCTCACCGGAAAGTTTTGGGTAAAGCTTTTGAGAATTTGAAGCGAATTATCATGGCTGCCGTCATCGATAAATATTATCTCGAAGCTTTTTCCCAAACCCTGCATTACCGGCATAAGCCTCTGCATCAAAGCGGGCAAATTTTCTTCTTCATTATAAACGG
>PLMV01000051.1 GCA_003141615.1 Syntrophaceae bacterium | reverse complement strand
CCTCTGGCGGTGGTCATTGACTTGGACTTTGGTCATTATGTAATCAAACATAGTATTCTCCTTGTTTTTTTATTCGTGAAACTCCTATTGCGAAAGCGAAGCGTATAACCTGATAACCTGAAGGTCACATGAGGTCACACGTCGGAATTGGTAAGTTAATGAGACCCAGGCTTTAGAAACTAAAGTGCACTGAAGCCTGCAGGTCGAATTGTCCCGCGAAGCGGAGGGTATTATACCCGTGATCATTTTGTTTCTTACTTCCAGTTAAGCTTGTCCCAATATTCATACTCATGGGGCCACTCACACTTGTTGAGCTTCACCAAATCTTGAAAATACTTCCTGTTGTCCATGAATATTTTACTCTGTTTTACATAATTTTTCTTTTCCCTGATATTATCAACCAGAGTTTCTCCAAGTCTGAAGGCCTTTGTCCCGGTGTTCGCTAAGGCTTTTATTCCTTGTCTTGCGGATACACCGGCGCTTCCGGTGATGAAAGAACCGAAGTTGAGCATGATCTCATCTAAGTAATCAATGACCTGATTGTATTGCCCGGCGCCTCCCGATGTGGCTATGTTAACCGTGTATTTGCCGGTTAATAGTTGACAGTGAACAGCGTCGGCCATGCGGTCAATCATGGTTTTCATTTGAGCAGTGACCGAGCGGAAGTAGTTTGGTGAACCCATAACCAGACCATCAGCGGATAGTATCTTTTTGTAAAGAGTCTGGAGATCATCTTTTTTTACACACTTGCCGGTCTCATAACAGATTCCGCAGGCATTACAATATCCCATCTTCAATCTGCAAAGATCCACCAGTTCGACAACAGCGCCTTTGGAGCTTGCTCCATCAAGAACGGCCTGGACTAGTTTCCGCGTCTGGCTTTTAGAACCTCTGGGGCTGGCATTGATACCTAATATCTTCATTTGTTTAACCTCCTTATTCATATCTGCTCAGCAGCTATTCTTGCCACTGTTTCGATGGCAATCGCCGCAACAGCCGCGCCATAGTCAAGATCGATGTTGGTCATGGTGTCCTGACTATCGTGATACCCCTTGCGGTTGATATCATAATTTTCCATGAGTAGCACCACGGGAATGCCCGCGTCCGAGAAGATTTGACCATCGGTGTTGTAGAGCGTGCTCAAAGGGTCGCGAGGCAGTCTTACCTGACCGTCCAGTTTGGGGTGCCAAGTTATCTTCGGTATAATTTTTCCGTCAGGACTGCGCTTCCCTTGTTCCCGCGCGTGACGCGAAAGACGTTTGTTCCAGACACCGGTGCAGGTATTCCAAATTTCATTGGCGATATGTGCCTGATAGGCCAGGCGTATCGATTCCGGGCCGGTTCCCGGCGATATCTGGAACTTGTATGGGCGCGCTTCATTGTTGTGCGCAATCATATCCAGTACAAAGACTCCCTGAATTTCAGTTTTCGATAGGTCATATTCTTCGCCATCCGGCAGATGTAATTTCAATGTCTTTTCCGCGATCTGCCGGCAGAGATAGCGAGAGCCCAGGCAATCCGCGGGAAATTCTTCACCGGTCAGATGAATAAGCCAGATATCACAGGCCAGCTTCCCTTTTAAGCTCAGATCGCAAAATATCGGCGCGGCGCGCATTAATGTAGCTGTAGCCGAGTGGTTGTCATCAGCTCCTGCGGAGGCAATACGGGCGCCGGATCCACCCTGATCCTTGTAATAAACATCGGCCATGTAAGCTGTGTCATAATGATCCGCCATAATGACCGCTCTTTGCCGGTTGCGTCCCGGAATGACCATTATGAGGTTGCGCTCGTGGGTGAGCCCTTCCTGATTTCTTGCCCAGCCTCCCCACCAGTCAAAGTCAAAATCGGTTTCCCACTTAAAGGGGAGATCGCCTGCAAGCGCTTTCCCCTGCATTCCTTGCTCACTTATAACCCGTCTGTAATAGGCAAGAAGATAATCACCCAGAGCTTCCAGGTCTCTTTCATGATGTTTGAGTTTCTTTTTAGTCGCGTCATCCAGAATACAATCAGAATTAGCTGTATTGAGATATTTCCCTGCAGACAAATGGTAAATATCCCTCCAGTATTGGACCTCAAAGGAGCGCCGGGCGCTGCCGCTGAAAGTCAGGAAAGAGGGCAGCGCTTTTGTATTGGAAGAGGGGAGGGGTTTATTCTCCAAATCAATCAAATTACGAAGCTTATCGCCAAGGGAATGTCCCTGCTCGTAATTATTGTCAGAATCATGAAGTGATTCTAACCAGTCATCAAGTGTCTTATTTTCCGGCAGCATCAAAATTTGTCTGGCAAAAGAATAAGGCAGTTTTTCTTTACCCAGAAGTTCCTGCGCGGTGACCAAATTTAGAGTTCTGGTAATTGTTTTGTGCTCGTGTATTTTATTTTTAAAAAGTTCTATGACTTTTTTGGGGATACTTCTTTTGTAAATAGAAGGCCGGAATTCAAGGGGATGAACAAGGTCGGGATGCTCCGCGTCGTAAGCTGTGAAATACCCTGAAAGCGCATATGGCAGGACAACGGGTTTTTCTTCATTGGGTAGAAGATATGCAACAAGAGGACGATGCCAGTATATTTGATGTGATTCAATAATCAGCGGTGGATACTGAAAGCGGTATCCAAATAATCCGCCTTGCTTGATTGTTTGCAGCGCCGCCTTGATTTCTGTTTTCGTTGCCTTTGGGCCGTCGAGCAGCAGCTTGTGATTTTGTGTCCAAATCTGACTGTTACGGGCCATTGGTTTTCCATACAGTTCCAGATCATCGGGATCAGTGCTGAATAATACATGAAGGATATGATCCAAAGGGCCAGGGACTGCAAGTTCATCCTCGTGACGATGCACCTTTGCTCCCCTGTGAGTGCGCTGAAAGGTACTTCTTAACGGGCCGAAGTCTTCATGTGGTGAAGGATTTTCGCGAGACGGCACGTGAATCCATCCTGATTGCGGAACTCTAAGCCCATAAGGAGCCTCATGACGTTCCACAATATGCAAAAGTGGAATCTGGTTGGACATGAATAATTCGCTCTGCATTTGCTTGTAACCAGGAACGCCCCAGAAAAGCAGGCTGCCCGGAAAGGGCAACAGGTGGATGCTTCCACTCAGGTAAGCTTTTTTTACCTGCTCCGGCAGAGTCCCGAAAGATTCAAAACTGAGAAGATACTTTACCCCTTTTAAATTCATGCCGTCATTCCAAATGAATGGAGAGGTCCACATTGGCCGGAGTGTTTTTTGCGGGTCTCCTTCACCAGAAAAAATACGAAAACCAATTTGCAGAAGATCAGTCAGACTGTTGCAGGATTCACTGTAGGCCGAATTCAGGATGGATTGGATGAAGCCAGTGGCTCTTTCCGGCGGAATCTCATCTTGCCCGGATGTAAAAAAACTTTTCCAGAATGATCGAGAAGGCCCCTGTTCACTCGCGCCGAAAAACGTCCAGCGTTTCCTGCCTTTGTCGTCCTGCGTCAATGAAAGGGCAAGAGGTAGAAGAATGACAAGCGGTTCCTTCGTTAATGTTTGTGCCGGCTGTGCCAGTTCATCAGGCCAATAGGGGTTGTTGATCAGTTTATTTCTGGCCAGGCCTTCAGCGGCTTCCCCTTTGGTAAGATGAGATAACGCTTTCAAAATTTGAAGAGCAATACTTTCCAAACCCGGTTGCAATTCAAAAGCTTCTTCATACTCGGTGATGGGAAATTCCAGGGGGACATCTTTTTGGAAGAACTCTTTTGTCTTTTCATCATAAGACCGGCAAGAGAAATGAATCGGCGGCATGAATTCGGAATAAGCCATGAGGGGGTACTGGCTGTATTGTTTAAATGAGCAATTTTTTATAAACCTGCTTTTTTCCGCAAGGGACATATTCGTTTCCTTCATTCCTGTGGATTAAGGTGAATATAGCTATCTAGTTATGGCAAAGCAATAATGATCTTAAAATTGTTTTATAATAGCACATTTATGTTCATAAATGCCAATAAGTTATGTTAATATTATATGATTTCAATCCCGCGACTTGAAATTCCCCGGCTCCTGCCGGGGGATGAATGCGCCCCCTGATAACCTGAATAACCTAAATAACCTGAAGGTCACGCAGGGTCACTTGGGGTCACGTGTCAGATCGAAGGCGGACTGTACTCGCGGTAGGTCGCGTTACCCTCTGCTTCGCTGGATATACCGCGGTGCTTTGCACATGGGATAATTCAACTAACAAATATTACTGCACTGTGTTTGTAATATTTGAGTTTCATCAATTCCATTTACGCTTCAAATTTCGTTTTACTCATTTTCAGCGAATGTCATTGATTCGACCTGCAAGCTTCAGCGTGTGACCTTTAGGTTATGCAC
>PLMV01000183.1 GCA_003141615.1 Syntrophaceae bacterium | reverse complement strand
GTAGGAATTCGGTAAGTCGTATAGAAACCATCAATATTAAATGTACCACTCTCCAGTTCATAACTCAGTAAATATTCATTGAAACTATTTTTTTCTCTTTTATAAGGTTTATAAGGACTTCCGGGATTGGAAGGAAGATCGTGCTTGCAGTTTGATTCGGATTGCGGGCAAATAAAAACGCTCAGCAATTCTAACTGACGGCTTGGTTTATATTGGTTTGATATTCTGACGGAAAGCAAAGCAATTGATTTTTTTGTAAGATCAATGTCGGACTGGCCTTTGGTGAGAGCCATTTTGTTGACAGCACAACCACTCATAGTGAAGACTAAACAAAAAATAAGCAGAAACCTATACTTAATCATAAAATCCTCCATTCATTAGGATTAACACATAATGCCAACGACCTACCCCGATAATTTGGACACCGCGATATGGTAATATATAATACTATATGGAGGTGACAGATGACAAGA
The DNA here is from genome assembly GCA_003141615.1 of Syntrophaceae bacterium. Taxonomy (GTDB): domain Bacteria; phylum Desulfobacterota; class Syntrophia; order Syntrophales; family Smithellaceae; genus Smithella. Next base: position 2,810 of record PLMV01000183.1, on the reverse strand, counting down.
AGTAAACACAGTGAAGATTTTAAGAAGGAAGCGGTTCGCCTGGTAATTCGGAATAATCGAAAGACGAAGCAGGTAGCGGAAGAGCTGGGGGTTAATAATTGGACATTGAAAGATTGGTTTCGGCGATACGGGAAAGAGATTCATTCGGAGTTGGTAGCGGGAGGTTTAAGAATAAGTCCTGAAGAGGAAATGCGATTATTGAAGAAGGAATTAGCGGATGTGATGGAGGAGCGGGACATATTAAAAAAAGCCATAGCCGTCTTTTCGAGAAAACCGAAGACAAATACGTTTTTATAGCGAGATATCGCTCCGAACATTCGGTGGAGAAGATGTGCTGTGTATTTAAGGTTTCGCGGAGCGGCTTTTATTATTGGTTTTCCCGACCGGAGAGTAAACGAAGGAATGAGAACGTGAAGATTCTGAAAGCAATCAGGGAGATACGCCAGAGCCAACCGAAGAAAGAGGTTTACGGCGCTTTACGAATGTTAAGAGATTTAAATGCGCGGGGGTTTTATTGTGGTAAAAATCGAGTAGCTGCTATTATGCGGAATAACGGAATATGCTCGAAGATAAAACGGAAATTTAAGCGGACTACCGATTCGGAACATAGCAAGCCTGTTGCGCCCAATGTCTTGCAACAGAACTTCAGCATTGATGCGCCCAATAAAGTTTATGTTGCTGATATAACATATGTGCGGACTTCTGAAGGTTGGCTTTATCTGGCCATTGTCTTGGATTTATTTTCCCGAATGGTTGTAGGCTGGTTCACCAGTTCCCGAATCGGCAAAGAACTGGTCATGGAAGCCCTGCAAAGAGCTCTAAAAGCAAGAAACCCGAAAAAGGGACTGGATTGTCCATTCTGATCGCGGAGCGCAATATGCGAGCGATGAATATCGGACTTTACTAAATAAACATGGTTATGTGCAAAGCATGAGCGGTTCTGGAAACTGTTACGATAATGCCGTTATGGAAAGTTTCTTTCATTCTTTAAAAGTAGAACATATTTTCTTTGAAAAATACGCAACCAGGGCCGAAGCCAAAACAAGTATTTTTGATTACATAGAAACATTCTACAATCGGGAAAGGAGGCACTCGCAACTAAATTATGACTCGCCGTTGCTTTTTGAACAAAATTATGTCAAGGCAGCTTGACGAGGTGTCCATTTTTTCGGGGTCAGATCAATTTTTGTGTTACTTTATTTTAAATAGTAATCCTCAATTCTGACAACTGCCCTCTTGAAGATTACTAACAATTTGACATTGTATATATTTATGTATATACTTTGAACAGGAGGTAAAGAGTATGCTTAGTTCAAAGGTCTTTACAAGTGGAAACAGTCAAGCAATCCGGCTCCCGAAAGAGTATCAGGTGGACGACAAGGAATTATTTATCCAAAAAATCGGAAATACCATTATACTTTTCCCTAAAAAGAATCCATGGGAAGCTTTTGAGAAAAGCTTAAGTGAATTTTCTGATGATTTTATGGCAAATGGGCGAAAGCAGCCTAAAACGCAAAAAAGGAATGGTTTATAATGTATTTGTTGGATACGAATATCTGCATTTACATCATCAATAACAGTCCTAAACAAGTAGTTGATCGCGTCAAAAAACTAAAAGTACATCAAGTAAAATTATCATCAATTTCATTGGCTGAATTGGAATATGGAGTATCAAAAAGTTCCTCAAGGGGAAAAAACCGAAACGCGCTTATCCATTTTGCTTCAGCTTTTGATATTGTGTATTTCAATGATAATGATGCGGAAGTATATGGATTAATACGGGCAGAATTGGAAAAAAGGGGACAAGTAATTGGTCCGTACGATATGCAAATAGCTGCTCAGGCAATTACTAGAAATTTAATATTAGTGACAAACAATACGGAAGAATTTGCAAGAATACCAGATCTAAAATTAGAAAATTGGGTATAGATAATCGGTCCAATCACGAGTATGAACCCCAAAGCAAGCTTTGGGAAAAGTTTCCGCAGCAAGCTGCGTGGTATTATACCCTCCACTTATGCGGGATAATTCGACCTGCAAGCTTCAGTGCACTATGTTATAGTCCCACTTAGCTTCGNNTTAGAATTGGAGTTTCACAAATACAATGTTTAACGGGAGGTCTCTTTGCCGACAAAGAAAAATGAAACCAGAGAACGTCTTCTTTTGTGCATCAACGCAACTTTGCAGAAAAAAGCAAAAGATGTTGTTATTTTGAATTTAAAAAAAATTTCCGCCTTTACAGATTATATGATTATTTGCAGCGGTACATCCGAGAAGCAAGTTCAGGCTATTTCCGCGGGGATTCGGGAATTTTTAAAGAAAGCGGAAATCAAACCTCTGGGTGTTGAAGGCGAGGCCAATGGTCAATGGATTTTACTTGATTACGATGATGTCGTAATTTCCATTTTTCTGGAATCATTTAGAACTTTTTATGATATAGAAAATTTGTGGGATGCCCCGCGTATGAATATTGACGAAAATGCCACGGAAATAAAGCGGTTAACTAAGGGAATGACGTGATAGTTGAAGCTTTAAATGATGTCAGTGATGTTATTTTCCCACCCAAGTGTTTGGGCTGTGGCGAAATTTTTCATCCGCTTACCAGACAAGTGTTTTGTCCTGTCTGCAAAGAAAAAATTAAATTTATAACCGATAATCTTTGTCCTGTTTGCGGCACAACTTTTTCCGACAGTCCGGCCAAGAGCCATTTATGCGGAAATTGCATGGAGAATAAGACTTATTTCTCCTGTGCTCGCGCTGTCGTCAGTTACGAAACCATTATTCTCCATGCAATTCATCAGTTCAAATAT
>PLMV01000053.1 GCA_003141615.1 Syntrophaceae bacterium | reverse complement strand
ATAAAAAGAGGAATCGCCGAAAGAATTGAATAGAGGGCCATTGCCGCCGCTTGATTGACATCTCCATTGCTTTTGTAATTTTTCACAGAGTCGGCTGAAATATCCCAAATGCCGGCGGCTGTCATTCTAAATGATTCGGAACGCTCCCGGGCGCGGGACGATTTATTTTTCTTCTCTTTAACCATAAAAAAAGCCCAATGATTCTTATACTACAATTACAAAACACCTTACAATTTGTAAAATTTTATTGCAATGGTTTGATTACTGCGCTAATTTACTTCCATGCGCGCATTTCGTCTATTATTTTTTTTATCTCTGATCATTATATCTTTTACCGCATGTGATAAAAAGCCCGCGGCAGTTAAGGCACAGCCTTTATCAGCCAAACAACCTGCTTATGGAGATATACTGGTAAGAGGCGAAATCGGCGATGCCAGTAACCTGATTCCGCTTCTGGCTTCTGATTCGCCTTCGCACAGTATTGCCGGAATGGTTTACAACGGCCTGGTCAAATACGACAAGGATATGAACATTGTGGGCGATCTGGCCGAATCATGGGATATAACCGCCAAAGGTTTGGTTATCACTTTTCATCTGCGCAAAGGCGTAAAATGGCACGACGGCCAGCCGTTTACCGCCGCCGATGTTCTCTATACTTATCAGGTCACAGTTGACCCGAAAACACCCACCGCTTACGCGGAAGATTTTAGAGCGGTAAAAAAGGCTGAAGCGCTTGACGATTATACTTTCCGTGTAACGTACGACAAACCCTTTGCACCTGCCCTGATCAGTTGGAGTAGTTCCATCCTGCCCCGGCATTTACTTTCGGGCAAGGATATTACCAAAAGCCCGCTGGCGCGCCATCCTATCGGCACCGGACCTTACAAATTCAAGGAATGGGTGGCCGGACAGAAAATTGTTCTTGTTTCCAATCCCGATTATTTTGAAGGACGCCCCTATATTGATGGGCAGATCACGCGAATTATTCCCGATACAGCCACGATGTTTCTGGAGTTGCGCGCCCAGAACCTCGGCATGATGGGCCTGACACCCCTGCAATACACACGACAGACAGAAAACAATTTGTTTAAAAATAATTTTAACAAATATCGATATCTCAGTTTTGCGTACACCTATCTTGGTTACAATCTGAAAAATCCGCTTTTTACCGATAAGCGAGTGAGGCAGGCAATTTCCTATGCCATTAACAAAGATGAAATTATCAGCGGCGTACTGCTCGGGCTGGGCAAACCGGCAACCGGACCTTACAAGCACGGAACCTGGGCTTACAATGATAAAGTTAAAATCTACAATTACAGTCCGCAAAAGGCCAGCGAACTTCTGCGTGAGGCGGGATGGACGAAGTTGAATAGCGACGGCGTTTTGGAAAAAGACGGCAAGCCCTTTGTTTTTGAAATAGTCACGAATCAGGGCAATGATACACGGCAAAAATGCGCGGAAATCATCCAGCGGCAACTTGCGGAAGTTGGCATCACGGTGAAAATCCGCATACTCGAATGGTCGGCATTTGTGACGAACTTTATCAACAAACGTCGTTTTGACGCAGTGATTCTCGGCTGGACTATTCCGCTTGATCCCGATGCTTATGATGTCTGGCACTCCAGCAAAACAAAGCCGGAAGAGCTGAACTTTATTTCCTACAATAATAAGGAAGCGGACAAAATACTGGAAAAAGGGCGCAGCACCTTCGACCAGAAGGAAAGGAAAAAATATTATGACCGCTTTCAGGAAATCCTCGCGGAAGACCAACCCTATACTTTTCTCTATGTTCCCGAAGCCCTGATCATCACCCACAATCGTTTCCGGGGCATTGAACCCGCGCCCATCGGTCTGGAATACAATTTCATCAAATGGTACGTCCCCAAAGACGAACAAAAATACACTATGACGAGATAATCGTATTATTAAATTGGCTATTTTGGCGATGAGCAATCTTGAAAATTAGCTTTTGAATTTTGTTACACATATCTTCCTGTAACAAATAATGGACAGACAAATATGAAAAGTGTAGATTTCACATCACATTCAATAGTAAATTTGTTATATAAATTACTACTGACAAATTAACTGGCATCGTGTCCCAAAAATTTGGAACTGGTTTGGAGGAAATAGATATGCAGATCATTAAAAGAATATTCGTTATTGTTTTAATATTCTCGATTACGATGATTTTTTGCAGCACTTCTTTTGCCCTGGTATCTGTGGAAGAACTTGCAAAAACAGTCGTATACATCAGGCATCAGGAGCAATACAAAGAAATGAAAGCGGGTGAGTTAGTTGAAGTTTGGTACAAGAAAGCTGGGATGAAGGAAGCATTTGAGCCCAAACTCATAACGGAATCCGGAACAGGCTTTATTATTAGACATAACAATAAAGACTATTTAGTAACAGCAAAGCATGTAGCAGAATTCACAAATAAGGAGAATGCTGAAATCCTTCTAAATCCGTCAAATGGTAATTATTTGACGATTAAATTTAATCAATTGAAAAAGTTAAAAATTATCCAAGGTGCAAAATGGTTTTATCATCCAACCATGGATATTGCTTTACATCCAATGGCATACCCTGATACATCAATTGACGTATCCGCAATTCCGACAGAATTGATCGCAAAGACGATCTTTACAATTCCATTATTATCAAATGTCTACATCGTAGGCTTTCCACTGGGATTAGGTATTCAAGATCGCTTAGAGCCTCTTGCAAAGAAAGTTCAAACGGCAAGTGGTATTACATCTTTTGAAAACCAATATCTAAGGTCTGATTTAAAATTAATATTTTTGGATCAAGCTGTGGCTCAGGGTTTTAGCGGATCACCTGTATTTTACATTGAAGATATAATGTCTAGCAATTCAAGACCACCAATCAAGGTAGGAGAGCAAGTGAATATTATTGGTGTAGTAAGTGTTGGTTTATCTGATGTTTCAGGTGGAAAATTATCCGGTATTGTTCCTATAAATAACATATGGGATATTTTGACATCGGCCGAATTCAAAATTTTCGAAAATAGTATGCCTAAATAATTATTTATTTTAAGAAAAAGAAAAAGGGGACAGATTTATCTTCTGGTCATATCGAAGATTATAAACGATATTATTCTCTTTCATAAACTAATATAGGTTGCGGACTTGTAGGTACTAGACAAAACTCTAATACTACTTCTTAATCAAAGATGATATCGCGGGGCTAGGCGGAGGCGACGAGGCGTATTAATAATACGTTGAGGAAACCGACAACGACGCCAACAAAGATAGCGCTTTGATTTAGAAGTGGTAATCAAGCAAAACTATTTTCTAACGCGCCTACATCCACTGAGCCCTTATCATTAACATTGTTCTTGAACTGTTGAATGCCTGTCGATACTTCCTGAAGATGGGAGGGAGAAGTAACGATGCAAGCAGTCATGTTGGCGATTTTTTCTATATCCGCGGATAGAAAATCAAAAATTCCGGTAACCATTGCTTCCACAATATTCGAAGTGACAAGGTTGGAGCGGTCTTCTCCATAAATGTCAAAAGCAAAGCTGTGCAGAGACATTCCCTCAATGGTTTCCGCAATGAGGTAAGCGGCATTATAAATCTTATCGTAATTTACATCGTGACTATTTCCCAGACCAAAAAGAAGCAGCATTTCGGCGCCAATGCGATGGGGGAAGGGAATAACAATCTTTTCCTTAAATTCTCCGCTGATTCTTCCCTGCTTAATTTCACTGGAAATCATGCCGTTGAGACGCCAGTCGATAAGACCGCAAATCCCGCGCGGCGGCTTTTCGTCCGCAAAAATACCCAACGCTAAACATTTATGTTTTGGAAGGTCTGGATTTTCTGTCGAGAGGGTTAGTTGCATTTTTTTTGTTTAATTTCAGATTAAGCGCGTCCAATATGCCGTTAATAAAAGAACCGGAATTTTCCGAACCAAAAGTCTTTCCCAGATCAACGGCTTCATTCAAAGTAACTTTCGGCGGAATGTCCTCACAGTAGAGAAACTCAAATACAGCCAGACGCAAAATATTTATATCTACTTTGGACATCCGTCCCAACGACCAGTTATCCGAACAACCGGCAATAAGTTTATCCAGTTCCTCCTTGTGTTCAAATGTGCCCTGCACCAAAAATGCCGCAAATTTTTTAGCCGCTTTTGGAGCAACAAAATTACTCCAAAAAAGATCTAAAGCATTTTGCACATCAATATTCTCAAAATTAAGACCGTAAAGAACCTGTAAGGCAATTTCTCGTGCCTTTCTCCGCCCACGCATCGAATTCTTAAACCTCAAAGAGCAACATCATCAGATTGCTACATTCTCTATTGATATTCTTGCCATAATATGATGGCAATTTAGCATTAAATCTTTTTGAATAAATCAACTACTTCTATTGCCGTCATAGCCGCATCGGCGCCTTTATTTCCCGACTTAGTTCCCGCGCGTTCAATCGCTTGTTCGATTGTATCCGTCGTCAACACACCGAAAATCACCGGAACACCTGTTTCGAGACCAACGCTGGCAATGCCTTTGGATACTTCGGCGCTTATATATTCAAAATGCGGAGTCGCTCCGCGAATTATGGCGCCCAGACAAATTATGGCATCAAAACGAGCACTCTTTGCCAATTTTTTCGCCGTGAGCGGCAATTCAAAAGAGCCGGGAACTTTATAGATAGCGATATCTTTTTCTTCCGCACCGGCTCTCATCAGCGCGTCAATGGCGCCTTCAATTAACCTGCCGCAAATAAAATCGTTAAAACGGCTGGCCACGATGCCAAACTTCATTCCCTTGGCGACGATTTTTCCTTCAATTATTTTCGGCATTGTCTATTACCATCCTTTATATTAAAATTTTGATAACACTTTTAAATATCCTGTGTGAGTAAAAAATGTTTTCTGTTCTCCCTATATTTTCAAAATATGCCCCATCTTCTTTTGTTTTGTTTTCATATACTTTATGTTGTCCTCGTTCGGGTTTATTTCAATAGGGACTCGTTTAGTGATCTCGATTCCGTAACCTTCCAGCCCGACAATTTTCTTAGGGTTATTGGTCAACAACCGCATTTTGCGCACTCCCAGATCAACAAGGATTTGCGCTCCGATGCCATAATCTCTTAAATCCGCCTTAAATCCAAGGGCAATATTAGCCTCGACCGTATCTTTTCCTTTTTCCTGCAAGGCGTAAGCTTTGATTTTATTAACCAAGCCGATTCCCCGGCCTTCCTGCCGCATATAAACGATCACGCCTTTTCCTTCTTTTTCCACCATACTCATTGCGCGATGGAGTTGATCGCCGCAGTCGCATCTTTTGGAACCGAAAAGATCGCCGGTGAGACATTCCGAATGGACGCGCACCAGAACTTCATCTTCTTCTTTAATTTCACCTTTAACCAAGGCAATGTGCTGCCAGTCATCAGCATCATTTTCGTAAACGATAATTTTAAAATCCCCGCCGAATTTGGTAGGGATTGTAGCTTCCGCCATTCGCCTGATGAGAGATTCGTTTTGCATTCGGTAATCAATAAGATCGGCAATGGTGACAATTTTTAAATTATGTTCATGGGCAAATATTTCCAAATCCGGCATCCGCGCCATTGTGCCATCATCTTTCATGATTTCACAAATTACACCGGCCGGTGTCAAACCAGACAGGCGGCATAAATCTACCGATCCTTCAGTCTGTCCGGTGCGCACTAAAACACCGCCCCGTTTGGCACGGATCGGAAACACATGGCCCGGGCTGACTAAATCATCCGGCTTGGACAGGGGATTAACAGCGGCATGAATTGTTGTCGCCCTGTCGGCGGCGGAGATGCCGGTGGAAACGCCGTGTCGCGCTTCGATGGAAACGGTAAACGCCGTTCCGAAACGCGCCTGATTGTCTTGAACCATTTGTTTCAGATGAAGTTTATCCGCTATTTCTTCGTTGAGAGTCAAACATATCAAACCACGGCCATAGCGGGCCATGAAGTTGATTGTTTCCGGCGAAATAAATTCCGCCGCCATGCAAAGATCGCCTTCATTTTCCCGATCTTCGTCATCAACGAGAATTACCATTTTCCCGTTTTGAATATCTTCTATTGCTTCCTGAATTGTACTGATTGCCATTGCTTATTTATCCTTCTTTATTTAAAAAACCGTGCTGCGCCAGGAAGTCCTTATCTATTCCCCGCGNNGAATGCAATAATTTTTCCACATATTTTCCCAGAACATCAGTTTCAATATTGACCAGATCACCTTCTTTTTTCGTAAGCAAAGTAGTATTTGCCGCCGTATGCGGAATTATATTAACATAAAACCGGTTTTTTTCAAGTTTGTTCACGGTAAGGCTGATGCCGTCTATAGCTACCGAACCTTTTTCCACAATATAGCGCGACAGATTATCATTCATCTCCACAGCCAAAATTAATGAGCCGGATTTTTGCGTTTGGGAAAGAATTCTGCCGACAGCGTCAACATGGCCCAAAACAAAATGGCCGCCTATGAAACCTCCGACCCGTAATGATTTTTCCAAATTAACCTTGTGCCCTGCATGCAAAAATTTGAGCGTTGTTCTGGACAGCGTTTCGGCGGAAACATCAGCGATAAAAATATTTTTATTTTTGGCGGTGACGGTAAGACAAGCGCCGTTTACCGCAATACTATCACCGATGGACACATCTGTTAAATCTATTGCGGCTTCAATTTCTAAAACGGCATCGGCGCCTTTCATTGTCAGGCGCTTTACCTTGCCCAATCCTTCTACAATTCCGGTAAACATAAATTATTTTTTACCCTTACTCAATAAATCTTTTAATTCGGACATAAATTCACCGACATCGCGAAATTGACGGTAAACCGAGGCAAACCGGACGTAGGCAACACCATCGAACATCTTGAGTTCGTTCATTATCTTTTCTCCGATAAGTGTCGAAGAAATTTCTTCGGCTTGAACTTCCTGACAAGCCTGCTCCACATTTTCAACAAGTTTATCTATGGACTCCATGCTGATCGGACGCTTCTCGCAAGCTTTTTTTATACCACTCAAGATTTTCTGCCGGTCAAACTGTTCGCGGCGGCCGTCTTTTTTTACGACCATCGGCAATATATCTTCGACATACTCATAAGTGGTAAAGCGCTTCCCGCAGCCCAAACATTCCCGGCGGCGGCGGACGGCTTTGCCATCTTTGCTTATTCGCGAATCAATAACCTTATTTTCCGCATGACCGCAGAAAGGGCATTTCATGATTTTGTCTACCTTAATTATTTTCTAAAGTTTAGAGTTGTTTTACGCTAATTCCTGCTTCCTTGAGCATCTGTGCGGCCAATTTATCGTGATAGCCGTCGCGGATAACTATACGGACAACACCGGCGTTAATTATCATTTTAGCACAAATAACACAGGGATGATTGGTGCAATACAACGTTGATCCTTTAGTATTCACTCCATGCAGTGCCGCCTGAATAACAGCATTTTGTTCCGCGTGCAGTCCACGACACAATTCATGACGTTCACCTGAAGGAATTTTGAGTTGCTCGCGCAGACAGCCAATATCCAGGCAGTGCT
>PLMV01000114.1 GCA_003141615.1 Syntrophaceae bacterium | reverse complement strand
GCTTGCGGCGGGGAGGTTCATTTGTTTTTCGCTACCAGATACACACCTGAAGAATCTTGTTCCATTACATTGATCGTGATCACAATGTAGCTGTATTTCAGGTGTACGCATTTCGTGGTAATTTCTATATTGATTCACACTCCAAACAGAAAGATCGGAAATATGAATAAGCTGATTTGGTGGTGTGCTCTCAAGAAATTCAGCTATTGTTTGATACACAATTTCTTCTTTGACTTTACCATCACTTTGCTCTGTCATTTTTTCTCCTTCTTCAAGTGAGCTAACAAGTTATTCTAAAGTTTCTGTGTATCTCTACAACTCAGAGCCGTTGAAAGCCATATAATTCTGTAACTCGAGTCTTGTTTCTTCTTGGCACGAACAACTAACAGATGAAAATATGTTTAAATAATGAGGATGTGAATATATAAATCCTCGGTTTGTTATTTGCAACTCTTTTTTTCATCTGAGCATGTACAATCAAGAGGGCTCTGTTTGCCTTCGGAGAGGTTTTTGCGTGTTGTGTCAATCCCGATACGCTGCGCTATCGGGATACCACACTGATATCCTCAATCTATGATTGGATAACCCTGACAGCCCTTGGCTGCAGGATAGTTCAATCTCCAAGCTTCATTGCACTACGTTTATGAAGCTTGGATTTCACTATGTTTCTAAAACTTGAGTTTCATTAAAAAAGCAGTTATGGTAAATAAATTTTCTTGTCACTTTGGTTACATCATATAAAGGATTTTGTTATGCAGGATATTGTAAGCAAGGTTCACGCGCATATGCCTTATCATCTTCTGCCCAAATATCTGGAGATGATTCTGCAGAAGAAGTTGAATCTCGAAATATATTTCAGCCATTATGCGTTGCAGAATTTAGATAAAACAAAATGTATAGAGACGGCAAAACTTTTTGCCGGGGCCGGTTTAAAAGTAACTTTCCATGCTCCTTTTATGGATTTACGTCCGGGAGCGCTGGATGATAAAATCCGGCAGGCAAGCCTTGACCGGATTAAAGAGGTATTCAATTTAGCGCCTTATTTTCATCCCTTAAAAATTGTATGCCATCCGTCTTATGATGAGCGCTACTATGTTTATGGTAATGATTTGTGGCTGGAGAGCAGCGTTAAAACATGGACGGAGTTGATTGCGCTGGCCAAAGACGCTAAAACAATTATTGCCTTGGAAAATGTTTATGAAAAAGAGCCGCGTATTTTGCGCCGTCTTTTCGATGCCCTGTCTTCGGATAGTATTTGTTTTTGTCTGGATACGGGACATTTTAACGTATTTTCTTATACATCGCTGAATATCTGGATGCAGGAGCTGGGAAAATATTTAGGACACCTGCATTTGCATGATAACCGCGGAAAGACTGATGAGCACCTTCCTGTAGGCTGCGGCACGTTTCCTTTTGCGGAGCTTTTTCAAACTCTCCGGGCAATCGGAGCGAAGCCCTCGATGACATTGGAGGCTCACGATCAGGATGACCTTTGGGAGTCACTGAATAATATTAAAAGTATGAACCTTTTAGATTTCTAATATAAGATGAGTCAAGTATTAATCAGGGGAATACATTGTTAAAGTATATCGGAAAAAGAACATTATTTATGATTCCGCTTTTACTGGGAATTACGATCATTTGTTTTTTCGTTATGCATTTGGCTCCCGGTTCTCCCACTGATTTGCAGACCCAGATGAATCCGAAAGCTTCTGTGCAGATGAAAGAACGCCTCCAAACTTTGTATGAACTGGATAAGCCGATTCATGTGCAATATTGGTCCTGGCTTAAAAAGATTAGTCATGGAAATTTGGGTATTTCGTTTTCGTCAGACCATCGGCCTGTTACCGCCAAAATTATGGAAAGACTGCCCATTACTATCATAATAGAATTTTTATCTCTTTTAATTATCATTGCTATTGCCATACCTCTGGGAGTACTTTCCGCTGTCCATCAGAATTCGCTCTTCGATAAGATCGCCGGAATATTTGTCTTTATTGGTTTTGCGATTCCTACTTTTTGGCTGGCGTTGTTGATGATGATATTTTTCGGTATTAATCTGGGGTGGCTGCCCATCTCCGGTTTACGTTCTTTAAATTATGAATACCTTACTCCCTGGGCACAATTCGTTGATTTAGCCAAACATTTGATTTTGCCCTTGTTCATTTCCTCTTTTGGAGGATTGGCAGGCCTTTCCCGTTACATGCGCGCGAACATGCTGGAAGTTATCAGGCAGGACTACATTATGACTGCCCGCGCCAAGGGATTGAGCGAAAGGGATGTCATTTATAAACATGCGCTGCGCAACGCGCTTTTACCGGCTATAACCATTTTAGGGCTTTCCATCCCCGGTCTTATCGGCGGAAGTGTCATCTTTGAAACAATTTTCGCTATTCCGGGAATGGGGCAGCTTTTTTATATGGCAGTTATGGCGAGAGATTACCCGACGGTCATGGGCATTTTGCTCATTGGCGCGATTTTAACTCTTTTAGGCAATTTAATTGCCGATGTGTCGTATGCGTTGGCGGACCCGCGCATCCGCATTTCTTGACGACTTTGAAAAAAAGTCCCCGGCACGTGTGACCTTCAGGTTATGCGCCGGGCTTCGTATCTGCGGAGTTTACCCCGGCGAAGGCTGGGGTTACGCGGCGGTTAAAGCCGTCTTGAAACTGCAAAAATAGATGCTTGAAAGAATTAACTTGTTTGAGGTTGTTGTTGGGATGAAATTCTGGGAAACATTTTCTAAAAATAAATTGATGGTCGCCGGTAGTGGACTTGTTTTGCTGTTGTTAATTATTTCGCTTCTGGCGCCTTGGCTGGCTCCTTTTGACCCCGGGAAAATCGATTTGACCAATGTATTGGCTTCTCCTTCAATGAACCATTTGTTTGGAACAGATCAACTGGGGCGTGATGTGCTGTCCCGGATGATCTGGGGCGCGAGGATTTCGTTGAAAGTTGGTTTTGTGGCGACCGGGGTAGCCATAATTATCGGAACGATTCTTGGGGCTATAGCGGGATATTATGGAGGTTGGGTTGATTCGGTGATAATGCGGTTTGTAGATATTATGCTTTGTTTTCCCACCTTTTTCCTGATCCTGGCTGTAATAGCTTTTCTGGAGCCTTCCATCTGGAATATTATGATCATTATCGGTTTGACAGGTTGGATGGGCGTAACAAGGCTGGTACGGGCTGATTTCATTTCATTGCGGGAAAGGGATTTTGTTCAGGCCGCAAGAGCAATAGGAGCCGGCGACTTGCGGATTATTTTTTTACATATTCTCCCCAACGCTATGGCGTCTATTTTAGTAGCGGCGACATTGGGCATTGCCGGAGCGATACTTACCGAATCGGCCTTGAGTTTTTTAGGCATTGGCGTGCAGCCTCCCACGCCCAGTTGGGGTAATATTTTGACTGCCGGCAAGGACAATATCGATATTGCCTGGTGGCTTTCCCTTTACCCGGGGCTGGCTATATTGATTACGGTTGTCGGTTACAATCTCTTGGGAGAGGGAATAAGGGACGCGCTCGATCCGCGCCTGAAAAAATAATATCTCCCGCTTCTATTTCCATATTCAACTGCATTTTGTTAAGACTTGATTAAATTGCAAAAATGTAATAGTAGTCGGCTCGTTCAATTCATGTAAGGAGAAAAGATTAACATGTCCAAAAAAGTTAATGAAGAATTACTTGCCCTAGATAAACGCATTCTTTCGCGCAAGGTCTCACACGGTGAGATTTCCGAAAAAGATTTAAAGAGCTTTCTTAAAACACTTCCTGACGTTGCGGAAAATGCCGAGGAAGTTAATTTGAATGAAAACGAAAAATAGTTTCTTATGCTTATTGATTCCCACGCCCATTTGGAAATGAAAGAGTTCGATTCCGACCGTGAGGAAGTGATCAAACGGGCCGGAGAGGCGGGAGTTGATTTTATTATCACTGTAGGAACAAATTTAGCGCTAAGCCGCAAAGCAGTCGCCCTTGCCCAAGGGCATGAAAATATTTACGCGACAATCGGTATCCATCCCCATGATGCGGCGAAAACAGATAAAAAAACCTGCGAATCTCTTAAAGAGCTTGCGCATAAACAAAAAATTGTTGCCTATGGCGAAATCGGATTGGATTTTTTCCGCAATATTTCATCTCAGGAAAAACAAATAGAAGTATTTGGTCTGCAACTGGAATTAGCGCAGGAGCTTAATCTGCCCGTGATTATCCATGATCGCGAAGCTCATGAGCAGACGCTGAAAATGGTTAAAACCTCCAGTGTGCGCCGGGGGGTATTTCACTGCTTTTCCGGCGATTATGCCATGGCTAAACAATGCATAGACCTTGGATTTTACATCTCCATCCCCGGCGTAGTGACATTTGATAAGGCCAAAACAATTCAAGATGTCGCACAGCGCGTGCCCCTTTCTTCTTTATTGCTGGAAACGGACGCGCCTTATCTTGCGCCCGTTCCGCACCGCGGCAAAAGAAACGAGCCTTCTTTTATCATCCATACGGCAAAAAAAGTGGCGGAAATCAAAAAAGTTTCTTGGGAAGAAGTGGCCCAGGTGACCGCTTGCAATACAATGACCCTTTTTGGTATTAAAGTTTCCTGCAGCAATTAACTGGATGTTCTCCAGTATATATATTAAGTATTAATATGATGAAAAGTAACTTGAAAGCCGTTGTTCTACTGAGCGGCGGGATCGATTCCGCCACAACGCTGGCTATTGCTCAAAATATGGGATTTGATATCTACGCTTTGAGCTTTCGCTATGGCCAGCGGCATGTTGTGGAACTGGAAGCGGCCATGCGTATTGCCGGAAGCTGTAAGGTTGCCGAGCATCTGATAATCGATATTGATTTGCGAAAGATCGGCGGTTCTGCGTTAACCGCGGATATCGCTGTTCCCAAGAGTAGAAGCACGGAACAAATGGGAAAAGATATTCCGGTAACCTATGTTCCAGCACGCAATACCATATTTCTTTCTTACGCTTTGGCCTGGGCGGAAGTGGTAGGAGCGAACGATATTTTTATAGGAGTGAATGCCTTGGACTACAGCGGTTATCCCGACTGTCGTCCCGAGTATATCGCTGCTTACGAAAAGATGGCCAATCTGGCAACGAAAGCCGGTGTGGAAGGCGGGCAGAAATTAAAAATTCATACTCCGCTCATCCAGATGAGTAAATCACAAATTATTCAAAAGGGTATTGGACTGGGAGTGGATTATAGCCTGACACACAGTTGCTATGATCCGTCGGCTTCAGGTGAAGCCTGCGGCGGGTGTGATTCCTGCCTTTTGCGGTTGAAAGGTTTTAAGGATGCCGGCGTTCCCGACCTTGTAAAATATAAAGTATCACGGGTATGAAACCCCAAAGCAAGCTTTGGAAACAGATACCGCAGCAAGCTGCGGGTATTATACCCTCCGCTTTGCGGGATAATTCGACCTGCAAGCTTCAGTCGTAGATGCCCTTCAGGGTATGCACTTTGTTATAGTCCCACTTAGCTTTGCACGTGGGATAATTCAACTTACANNTTAGAATTGGAGTTTCACGAATAAAGGTTTGGCTTTGAGCTACTTTGTTAAGGAGATATTTTACTCGATTCAAGGGGAAGGATTTTATTTCGGCCGCCCGGCGGTTTTTTGCCGTTTTGCCGGCTGTAATTTATGGTCGGGAAAAGAAGCCGATCGTGAAAAATCCGTTTGTAAATTCTGCGATACTGATTTTGTCGGCTATGATGAACCGGAAGGCGGCCAATTTCCAACATCGGCGAGGTTGGTCGGAAGAATTGAAAAATTATGGCCGAAGGAAAATGTAAAATCAGTCAAGCCGTTGGTTGTCTGCACAGGCGGGGAGCCATTATTGCAACTGGATATAGAGTTGATATCGGCTTTGCACGAGAAAGGCTGGGAAATAGCCGTCGAAACCAATGGCACGCTCTTGCCTCCGCCGGGTATCGATTGGATCTGCGTCAGTCCCAAAGCCGGCGCTAAGTTATTGTTGAGTTCGGGGCAGGAGTTAAAATTGGTTTTTCCGCAGTTGGGGGCGGAGCCGGAAAAATATGCAATGCTGGACTTCCAGTACTTTTTCCTGCAGCCGATGGATGCCCCTGATCGTGAAGTGAATATGCGTCTGGCATTGGAATATGTTCTGTCTCATCCGCAATGGCGGTTAGGCTTACAGACGCATAAAATTTTAGGTATAAAATAGGGGGCAGTAATGGAAATTTTTAAAGCATTTAAATTTGATGCGGCTCATCGCCTGCCCAATGTCGGGCAGGGACACAAGTGCTCCCAGTTGCATGGACATTCCTTCAGGGTCGAAATCCATATCCAGGGCCCAGTTGATCCGCGCTCTGGATGGGTAATGGATTTTGCCGATATTGCTGAGGCGTTTAAACCTCTGCACGATCAATTAGACCATAAATATTTAAATGACATTGACGGGCTGGATAATCCAACATCGGAAAATATCGCTAAATGGATCTGGAAACATCTTCGTTTGGCGCTGCCGCAATTGAGTAAAATTGTTGTTCAGGAAAGCCCGGAATCAGGTTGTATTTATGCAGAAGAGGAATAGGATAAAACATGCAAATTAAACACATTGCTTTTTTGTGGTTAATGTAATAAATTTCATAATAGGGGTGCCTGATGGCTGAGATTATACCCTTTGAACCTGACACGGATAATGCCGGCGTAGGGAGTGGCGACACAAAAACTATTATCAGAGCCATATCCTATGAAGGCAAAAGGGTATGGCTTTTTTAGTGAGACTCCAATTGCGCAAGCTTAGCGTATAACCTGAAGGTCACAAGTCGCAATTGGCAAGTCGAACTATCCCGCATGGCGGGATATTAGTTGGCAGCATGCACGGTATAGGGTAATAAGAGCTTTGCAAAACTGATTTAGTTTCGAGCTCAGAGTCTTTTTTCGGTTATGTCCAAGAGAAATTTGCGAGGCAGGGCGTCCGAAAAAATCCTCGATTCGCTCTTAATGCCCCGATTTTTCAAAAACTGAAAATATAAAGTTTATTTAGAGAAGTGAACATGTCACAAATAGTAAATATAATCAGTGGCGGGCGCTTGGGCGATCAGTCTTTTTTTCAGAAAAAAATTGCCCGAATGGAAAATTGTCTGATCATTTGCTGTGATGGCGGTGCGCGTCATCTGTGGAAAACGGGAATTAAGCCGGATGTAATCATCGGCGATATGGATTCGATTGATCCTGCTTTGCTGGCAAGTTACTCTACTCAGGGAATAAAAATTATAAAATATCCAGCAAACAAATATTTTACCGATACAGAACTGGCGCTCGATTACGCGCTGAGTTTGAAACCGGAGGCGATATTTATCTGGGGCGCTCTGGGCGGTAGAATTGATCACACCCTGGCCAATGTGTTCTTGCTTTGTAAGGGACAGGAAAAGGGAATCAGGACTTATCTGATTGACGAGTATGGCGAAGCTTTTGTACTGGATAAAGAAACTTCTTTTTCAAATGAAACAGGGAAAACAGTTTCCCTTCTTGCGCTCAGTCCCGAAGTTACGGGAATAAATCTTACGGGCTTTCTTTATCCTCTTAAAGAAGGAACATTAATAATGGGTGAGTCCCGGGGCATCAGCAATGTTATTAATGACGCTCGCGCCGGCATTAGTGTCCGTCAGGGAAAACTTCTCGTCATTAGATATTGGCAAAAAGATTTTTTTCCGGAGGCGCTTTGATTTATGGGGCCGGTTAAAGTATTATGTATAGGTGGTTCCGATTCCAGCGGCGGCGCCGGAATTCAGGCGGATTTGAAGGCTGTCAGCGCATGTGGCTGTTATGGACTGAGCGTAATCACGGCAGTGACCGCGCAAAACACTCAAGGCGTTCAGTTTATACATCCTGTTCCGCAAAAATTTATTTTGGCGCAATTAGATTCAGTGCTGAGCGATATTGGCGCTGATGCTGTTAAAACGGGTATGCTTTTAACAGTGGGAGCGGTCGAATCTGTTGTTAAAAAGGTCAAAGAATATCGTCTGGAGAAATTAATAGTTGACCCGGTGATGGTCGCCAAGGGCGGCCATTCTTTAATGCAGGACAGGTCAAGGGATTTACTTATCAAAAAGCTGCTGCCGCTGGTTTTTGTTCTGACGCCGAATATTCCTGAGGCGGAAACATTGGCGCAAATGAAGATTAGATCAATTGCCGCGATGAAAAAAGCGGCGGTAATAATTCATAGACTGGGCGCAAAAAATGTGCTGATTAAGGGAGGGCACCTGCCGGGAAGTAAGCGATCGGGCGCCTTGGATATTCTTTTTGACGGTGATCATTATTATGAGTTTTCCTCTCCCTGGATTGATACGAAAAATACTCACGGTACCGGTTGCACTTATGCCTCAGTGTTGGCATCAGGCCTTGCTCAGGGAAAAAATATCGTTGACGCGGCGGGCCGGGCCAAAATTATGGTGACGGAAGCAATTGAGAACTCGCTACGTCTGGGGAAGGGTCACGGACCGGTGAATGTTGATGCTAACAAAAAACCACAAAATGGGTGCCTACACGAGCTTCAAACAGCAATAAAAATTTTATCTGCTAGTCAATGCGGTCAACTCATCCCAGAAGTGCAGTCTAATTTGGTCTATGCAATGGTTGGAGCTGAAACTGAGTTTCAGGTTGCTGGTTTTCCCGGAAGGATTATCCGTTTCCGTGATACGGCGCGTGTCATGGCAAATCCCGAGGTTGGCGCTTCACAGCATGTTGCGCATATTGTTCTGACCGTTATGAAATATGATTCATCCTATCGCAGTGCAATGAATATAAAATATTCGGAAAAAATCATTAATGTCTGTCAAAGAATCGGTTTTGCAGTAGAAAGCTTTGATCGAGCTGACGAACCGGTTGAGAACAAGAATAAAGAGGGTTTTTCCCTTGAATGGGGAGTTAATGATGTGCTCAAGCAAGCCAAAATGATTCCAGACATCATTTATGATAGAGGTGGCTGGGGTAAAGAACCAATGGTTCGTGTGTTGGGCAAGAATCCCATTGAGGTGGTGAATAAAGTGCTGACAATTTTAAAACATTTATAGATAATTCTGATAGGAGATTTTTGAACATGGTTTTAGATGAAATAGTTATTTCGAAAGCGATCATTGAAAGATTTACGGAAAAATTACTGCAATCCACAGATGTGGATGTCGCAGTGGTCGGCGGAGGTCCGTCAGGCCTGGTAGCCGCCTATTACTTGGCGTCTTCCGGCAAAAAGGTTGCTCTTTTTGAACGTAAGTTGAGTCTTGGCGGAGGCATGTGGGGTGGTGGAATGATGTTTAACGAAATCGTGATTCAGGATGAAGCCAAAGAAATCCTGGATTTGTTTGGCGTTCGCACCAGAGAATATAGTGAAGGTTACTATACCGCCGACGCAATTGAAGCAGTTACAACTATTTGTTCCCAGACTGTGCGTGCGGGAGCAACAATCTTTAATTGTATGAGCGTGGAAGATGTTATGATTCGCGAGGGGAGGGTAACCGGTTTGGTTATTAACTGGTCACCCGTTGAAATGGCGGGACTCCATGTCGATCCGCTAACTATTGCAGCGAAAAATGTTATCGATACCACAGGTCATGCGACAGAAGTCCTGAAGGTGATCGAAAGGAAAGCTGACATGCAGCTTGCCACACCCTCGGGAAAGTTAATGGGTGAACGCTCCATGTGGGCGGATAAAGCGGAGCGCTTGACTATAGAAAATACCCGCCAGATTTGTCCAGGTGTTTATGTTGCCGGAATGTCGGCAAATGCCGCTTTTGGCGGACCGAGGATGGGGCCGATTTTTGGCGGAATGCTCCTGTCCGGCAGAAAAGTTGCTGAATTGATCATAGCCTCTTCTTAAAAGTGTAATGAGATCTAGATTGCGTTTTAATAGATATTTTGGAGGGAACAATGACACAGTTGGAAAAAGCCCGCAGTGGTGAAATAACGGAAGAAATGAAAATATGTGCTGACCAGGAGGGTGTGGAGCCGGAATTCATCCGGCAGGGGATGGTAGATGGAGTCATAGTGATTTGCCGTAATGTAAATCATACGAGTATCAAACCTCTGGCGATCGGCAAGGGTTTGCGCACTAAAGTGAATGCCAATATCGGTACATCGAAAGACAATAATGATTTGACTCTGGAGTTGGAAAAATTAAAAATCGCCACAGAAGTGGGCGCTGATGCCGTTATGGATCTTTCGACTGGTGGAGATTTGGCGCAAATCCGCAAAGCGGTCATGGAGAAGGCAACAGTAGCCATCGGCACGGTGCCGATTTATCAGGCGGCGGTAAAGATTTTGCAGGAGGAGAAAGCGATATCGGAAATGACCGCGGAAGATATATTTTCAGTGATCGAAGAAAATGGCAAAGACGGAGTGGATTTCATTACTGTTCATTGCGGCGTGACCAGAATGAGTGTTGCCGCAGTCGAAGAGCAGGGAAGAATATTAGGAATTGTCAGCCGCGGCGGCGCCATGACTGCTAATTGGATGTATTGCAATAAACGTGAGAATCCACTTTATGAAGAATATGATCGGCTTCTGGAAATAGCCCATCGCTACGATATGGTTTTGAGCCTCGGCGACGGACTTCGACCCGGAGCCATAGAAGATGCCACAGATCAGGGACAATTGCAGGAACTGATCATCCTGGGTCATCTGGCCCAGCGGGCGCGTGCCGCCGGAGTGCAGGTGATGATAGAAGGTCCCGGCCATGTTCCCATAACCGAGATTGAGGCCAACATTAAGCTGCAAAAGAAAATCTGTCAGGGTGCTCCGTTTTACGTGTTGGGGCCCTTGCCTACGGATATTGCGCCGGGCTATGATCACATTACTTCCGCCATCGGCGGGGCAATTGCCGGCGCTGCCGGAGCAGATTTCTTGTGTTATGTCACGCCTGCGGAACATTTGCGTTTGCCGACTTTGGCTGATGTCCGTGAAGGGGTTATTGCCGCGCGCATCGCCGCGCATATTGCCGATATTGCCAAAAATGTACGTGGCGCACGAGAGAGAGACCGGAAAATGTCCCAGTGCCGGAAGAATTTTGATTGGCAGGGACAGGTGGATTTATCCATCGATCCGGAAAAAACAGTTACATTTTTGGAAAAAAGTAAAAGCGCGCAAGATGAAGGCTGCACCATGTGCGGTGAATTCTGCGCCATTAAATTAGGCAAAAGATAATCATAAATACTTCACCTTTTAGAAGGGTCAAGGGGCAAGTAGCAAAGTAGCAAGGAAAGAATAAAGAAAGTAAATGTAGGGTAGATGACGTGTGACCTTTAGGTTAAGCGAAGCGCATCCACAAAATATTTCAATAATGGTGGAACCGCTGTGCTTGTTCTACCCTACAATACTGGATTACCCAGTCGAGCTGGGTAATGACAAAGACGAAGAAACCGTAATTTCACATCCTCTGTCATTCCCTTGCGAATGAAATGAGACAAGGGAATCCAGAAACGTTTAATGATTTTGAGCGGAAAAGAAATGAAAATGGGAAACGACAATCGCCGGAATGCGGAAGAAATAGTCCGCCGGTTGAAACAATCAGGTTATGAAGCGTATTTTGTCGGCGGTTGCGTGCGTGACTTCATTCGCGGTAACGTTCCGGGTGATTACGATATTGTAACTTCGGCGCGTCCCGAAGAAGTTTTGAAGATATTTTCTCACACCATAGCCATTGGCGCAAAGTTCGGTGTTGTAGCCGTTATTGTGGAACACCATCCTTACGAGGTGGCTACATTTCGGAGCGATGATATTTACGAGGACGGCAGGCATCCTTCCCAGGTTCATTTTTCTTCAGCCAAAGAAGATGTATTCCGGCGCGATTTCACGGTCAACGGACTTTTAATGGATCCCGCAATCAATGAAATAGTTGATTATGTAAATGGCCGTGCTGATATTGAGAAAAAAATAATCCGCACTATTGGCGATCCCGATAGCCGTTTTAATGAAGATTTTCTGCGGATGCTGAGGGCTATTCGTTTTGCCGCTAATTTGGGTTTTGTTGTAGATCCTGCCACGCAAAAAGCAATAGAAAGAAACGTGGTGAAGATAAAACAGATTAGCGCTGAGCGCGTACAGGAAGAACTGGGTAAAATTCTCACGCGCGGCGGTTCCCACCGCGGATTTGAATTAATGATCAACACGGGTATTTTGAGGGAAATATTGCCCGAGATAGATAAATTGAAAGGAGTGGAACAACCACCGCGTTTTCATCCTGAAGGCGATGTCTGGCAGCATACTTTGATGATGCTGGAGCTATTGCCTGAAGATGGAGAGACCAATGCGAATCTATGTTTGGCGTGGGGAACACTTTTACATGATGTCGGCAAAGCTGTCACGCGCAGCGAAGACGAAAACGGTGTGCATTTTTACGGGCATGTTAAACAAGGCGAAGGAATTGCCGATGATATAATGCAGCGTCTGAAATTTTCCCGCGCTCAGAGAGAAACGGTGCTCAACCTCATCCATTATCACATGGTATTTATGAATGTCCAAAAAATGCGTCCGGGCCGGCTCAAACGATTTTTGCGCATGCCGGATTTTAATTTGCANNCCGCGCTTACTCACCGGCGATGATTTGATTACTCTTGGATTTACTCCGGGAAAAATTATCGGGGAAATCCTGCAATCTTTAGAAGATGAACAATTAGAAGGAAGAATTACAACACAGGAAGAAGCAAATAAATATGTCCAAGCGAACTGGAAGAAATCACGGGTATGAACACCAAAGCAAGCTGCGGGGGTATTGTACCCCTGCTTATACGGGATGAATTCAGCTTGCAAATATTACGGCACTGCGTTT
>PLMV01000088.1 GCA_003141615.1 Syntrophaceae bacterium | reverse complement strand
TCATCTTGAATGCAAATTGGAATCACAACGCCAGTGGGCGTGCACAAAAGCATATTGCGGTCATTGAAGTATCCGCCGACATAATAGGGATAACCGCAGGACGCCATGGAAAGATCCGCGTCTTTTTGGAGGATAATGACTTCAGCATTGTTGTCGATTCTTCTGGCTTTCGCTGCCGCTTTGGGACCGGCGGCTGAGCCGCCAATCACTACAATTCTTTTTCTTTTTGTCATAGGTTCCTCCTTTATTTAGAAAATAAAATGAGACTTTTTTTAATCGTTCACTCATAAAGAGTTACTCCTTATTGCGTGAAACACTAGCAGACTGCGGATGCGATTGCATTGATCTGGATCAATGCAAAGATAGTTTCTCTATAAGTTGTTATTTTTTAATATTTGTCGGCATCATATGCTCGGGCACCTGGACGGCGACCACTTCACCGCGCGCGCAAATCTGGCCGCCAGCGATGAGCCAGGACTCAACAACTACCTTGCGTCCTTTGATTTCCTTGATTCGGCCGCGAATTTCGATCGATCCGTCTAAAGGCGTGGGCAACAGATAATTGACATGTAAGGAAGCGGTGAGAAACCGGATCGGAGGCAGGGTATCCATTTCGCGATTTTCCGCGCGGTATTTGGCGGCGGCGGCCGTGCCTGTGCCATGGCAATCAATGAGCGAAGCGATTAACCCGCCGTAGGCATAGCCGGGGATTGCCATGTAGTGTGGTTTGGGTTCATGGATGCAGACGGATTCCTCTCCATCCCAGTAACTTTTAATTTTCAAACCATGTTCGTTGAGACGGCCGCAGCCGTAGCAGTGGCTTAAATCATCCGGGTAGTAATCCTGAAAAGCTTTTTTCGTCATGCGATCTCCTTTGCAGCAGTGGTTTGTTAAACGAAGGTTAGTTTCGTTCCCGCCATATTCAAAATAAATTGATCCGGCATTTGCTTTTCCATGGCCATGATCGCTTTTCGTCCTGTGCAGTGCGTCGGAATGACAAAGGCTGGATGAAGATTCTGGAACTCTTTGGTCGTGCGGTCAATAATCGGTTCAAAAAACGGCCCGGAGAGGTGAAATCCACCCATCACAGCGTGAATCTTGTCGATGCCGGTTACAGCCATAGCATGGCGCACCGTGTTGACAATACCCGCGTGGGCACAGCCGGAAACAATCACCAGTCCTTTGTCTTTAAGATTCATCACGATGGAGGTGTCGTCTTCGATGGCGTCCCAGGCTTCCTTGCCGTCTTTCAGGCAATGGGCGATCGGCCACCCTTTTTCAAAATCCGTGGAACGTGGAATCTCGCCCAGAAACAGAACTGAGTTATTCAGGAGAGGATATGGTTTTTCTGACTCCACCACAGAAAACCCCGCTTGAGTGACCATTTCCCGCGTCAATTTCGGAAAGTTGATTTTAAATTCCTCTCCGAGCTTGAGATAACGAGGCGATTTAAATGCGGACGGATGCACGACAAAAGAAATGTCGCGCTTGCCGATCAGAGCGGTGAGCTTTTCCATGCCGCCCGTGTGATCGCTGTGTCCGTGGGAAAGAGCCACAGCCTCGACTTCGCTCATATCGACGCCCAGGGTTGCCGCGTTTTGCGCCGCGCCGTTTTCGGAAAACCCAAAATCAAACAACAGCGTATGAGTCCGGCCTGCCGCGGTTGTTTTGACCAGCGCCGAAAAACCATGTTCCGCCAGAATGGAGGCGCGAATTTCTCCGTCTTTCAGCGGCATGGCTCTGCCAATCACCGCGCTGTTGTCCATAGCGGTCATTTCGATATAGTTGTCTTGCAATGTCAGAATCTCGACCTTGTCCACAGCGTTTAATTTTGTTTGAGACATGTTGACACTCCTTTTTCTGTTGTTTGGAAATTATACCTGATTGATATTGTATTGCAACTCTGCGTTAATATCTCATGCTTTACTGCAATGCCCGTTTCCAAGGTTCCATCAGCCCTCATGACACCCATGCTCATGCTGAGCGCAGGCGATTCCGGAATCATTGAGTTTACCCGCGAGCCAGCTTTCCACGGCATCTTTC
Organism: Syntrophaceae bacterium; assembly: GCA_003141615.1. Taxonomy (GTDB): domain Bacteria; phylum Desulfobacterota; class Syntrophia; order Syntrophales; family Smithellaceae; genus Smithella. The sequence goes on along the minus strand of PLMV01000088.1, from coordinate 30,607 downwards.
ACGCCGCCCGAGCAGCCGCGCAGAACATCTATCCCCTGATTGTTCAGGACATTTACGGCTCCTTGTCCCATGTTTCCTGCGATCATCAATTTTACGCCCATCTGCGCCAGAGTCGAGGCGATATTCGATTTGCAGCCGCAACCGGCGGGCGGTGTGATCTTTTCCTCCGATAGGATTTTTTTCTGATTGTCAACGGTGAATACAGTGAAATATTCACAGTGTCCAAAGTGTTCATCAATCTGATTCTGGTTTGACGGTAATGCGATTTTCATAAATTTCTCCTTTAAAAATATTATTCGTGAAACTCCAATTCCGAAAGCAAAGCGAATCGGAATTGGCAAGTTGAACAATCCCGCGAAGCGGAGGGTATAATACCCCACGGATCACTGCGGAATCGGTTTCCAAAATTTACTTAGCGTTGCATACCCGTGATTGAGTATCTCTTTTAGCCCTGCGTCCTTTTCCGTGGCCGCACGGCTTTGTTTCGTCAAAAGAAACTTTTCCACCTTCAATTTTCAGTGCTTTTCCATTCATCAGGACGTCGGCTATTTTTTTGTGAGCCGCTTCGATTATCCTGCCGAACGTCTGGCGGGAAATATTCATTCTGGCCGCCGCCTTTTCCTGATAAAGTTGTTCGTAATCTGCCAGACGAATCGCTTCGTATTCATCCAGGTTCAGCACAACCTCTTCCAGATTAGAAATTGGTATTCCCCGTGGCTTAAAATAATTTTTATCCGGAACTCCGCAAACTTGACGGCAACACTTGGGTCGGGGCATTTGTCTTTATTACTCCTTTTGAGCCATTATAGGCATATGCTCATAACTTGTCAAGGACTAAATTCAACCAGCTTCCGAAAAAGTAAGATAAGAGGGGCTGTTGAAAAACGCTCATCTGCTGTGTTGCGCTGCAAACCGCACCGTTCAGCGTATATCCATATACGCCTCGCGGTTCGGTTTTTTGCGCGCCTTGCATCTGAACATTTTTGAACAGCCCCCAATATAAGGTTTTTCAACAACCCCTAAGAGGATAATTGTTCTTGTGTTTTTGCGGTAATGTCTTTATCGTCAAAACGCAATGAATGGCCGGAGCATAATCACGGGTATGAACCAGAAGCAAGTTGTGCGGTATTATATCCCTTCTTGTAAGGGATAATTCGGCTAACAAACTTCTATTCGCTTCGCTTTTGAAGTTTGAGTCTCATTACCCTCCGCTTTGCGGGATTGTTCAACTTGCCAATTTCCATACACTGCGTTATGGAACTTGCAGTTTCACAAATAAAGGGCAGGAGAAAATAAGATAAATACTGAAAAGCGAAATTTCGATCGGGAAGCCGCTAACTGGGATCAGGTTCCTGAACGTGTAAAAGTGGCGCGCGATATCGCTCAGAGCATGATCCGGGAGATAACCTTAACGCCCGATATGGACGTTCTGGATTTCGGTTGCGGTACGGGTTTGTTGACATTTGCCTTACAGCCTTTTGTCCGCTACATAACCGGTGTGGATAGCTCCCGGGGAATGCTTGATGTTTTTAAAACAAAAGTCAAAGAACAAAATTTGAGCAATATAAAGGCCAATTACCTTGATCTGGACAATGGTGATGTCTTGGACGGTTCTTATCATCTTATTGTCAGCAGCATGACCTTACATCACATAAAAAACATAAATCCTCTATTAAAACAATTTTACTCAATTTTACTTCCTTCCGGTCAGTTGGCCGTTGCTGATTTGGATTTAGAAGATGGAGATTTTCACGGTAATAATGATGGTGTATTCCACTTCGGGTTTAACCGGGAAGAGTTGCGCCTTATATTTATGGATGTAGGATTCCAAAATATTCAAATACATCAGGCAGCCGAAATTGAAAAACCGGTTGGTAACGGCAAAAGCCGTATTTTTACAATATTTTTGATGACAGCCCGTAAATAAAAATGGATTGATTCGTATTGACATATTATTGAAAAATATGCTTTTGTTCTAATAATTTTCAAGGAGAAATAGTTTGAAAAAAAACAAAACAAGTTTCTTTTGTCAGCATTGCGGTTATATGTCGCCCAAGTGGCTGGGCAAATGTCCTTCCTGCAACAGCTGGAATTGTTTTGCCGAAGAATTGATCAGTGATTCCGATTCCGGCAGCCGCGCGGAAATGAACTTTGACGGCAAGCCACTGTCTATAGAGGATATTCCCGCAGAAGAAGGCAATCGGACCATTACAGGTATTGCTGAGATTGACCGGGTACTGGGAGGCGGAATTGTCGGAGGTTCGGCAATCTTAATCGGCGGGGAACCAGGCATTGGTAAATCAACACTAATGCTGCAAATGATGCATAATTTGGCCCAACAGGGATTGAAAGTGTTATACGTTTCCGGCGAGGAGTCGGCCAGTCAAATTAAGTTACGAAGCGGACGGGTCGGAGCCGCGTCCAAAGATTTATTGGTTCTGGTGGAGATTTCTCTGGAAAAAATTTTGGAGCAAATTAAAGCAGTTTCTCCAGCCATAGTGGTTATTGATTCAATTCAAACGGTTTACTCAGGAGAGCTCATGTCCGCCCCCGGCAGTGTCGGGCAGGTGCGCGAGGCTTCCTCGCGGCTGATTCTTTTTTCTAAAAAATACGGTATCCCTGTTTTCTTAGTAGGTCATGTAACCAAAGACGGTTCTATCGCCGGCCCTAAAGTGCTGGAACACATGGTGGATACTGTGCTTTACTTCGAGGGTGATTCCGCCCATGCCTATCGGATCATCCGCAGTATAAAAAACCGTTTCGGCCCGACCAACGAAATCGGCGTTTTTGAAATGCAGGATAAGGGGCTGAAAGAAGTGCCCAATCCTTCTACTTTCTTTCTGGCGGAGCGGCCGCAAAATGTTGCCGGTTCGGTGGTTGTACCCAGTCTGGAAGGTACAAGGCCGATTTTGGTGGAAATTCAGGCTTTGGTGAGCGCCACCAATTTGGGAATGCCCCGGCGCACGGCTATCGGCGTGGATCATAACCGCGTTTCGCTTTTGGTGGCTGTATTGGATAAGATTTGCGGTCTGCATTTGAGCGGTTCGGATATCTTTATCAATGTTGCCGGCGGCGTCCGGGTGGAAGAACCGGCGGTTGATTTGGGTGTCGTTGCCGCTATGGCTTCGAGTTTTTTGGATAAGCCCATTGATGCGCGGACAGTTGTTTTGGGGGAGGTGGGACTCGCCGGAGAAGTTCGGGCTGTTTCGCAAATGGATGTGCGGATAAGGGAAGCGGCGCGTTTGGGCTTTAACCGTTGCCTGGTGCCCAAAACAAACGCGGCTCAGCTGGTAAAAATAGCGAAAATGGAAATTTGTAAAATCGGTTCTTTGAAAGAATTGCTGGAAAATTTATTTTAATACCGCGACTTGGAATATCCCTGCTCCAGTTGGAGGGGGCTCCACTGAAAAAAACCTGGCGCAACCAAAAAAATACTCGAAAAAATGTTCATAAGTCTTGACATCTGGAAAATGGTGCATAAAATAGCCAAATTAAATCAGCACTCTATAATTCAATTTAAAAAAATCAAGAAAGGAGAGGAAATAGTATGAAAATCAGACCTTTACAGGATAGAATCATTGTAAAACGTTTGGAAGAAGAGCAAAAAACCAAAGGGGGCATTATAATCCCGGATACCGCCAAAGAAAAACCGATTGAAGGCAAGGTTATCGCCGTAGGCAAGGGCAAAGTAGCTGATGACGGTAAACTGATCAAAATGGAAGTAAAAGTGGACGATAAGGTTCTGTTCAGCAAATATGGCGGAACCGAAGTTAAGATCGATGGTCAAGAGTACCTGATCATGAGAGAAGACGATATTCTGGGCATAATTGAAAAATAAGAAAATTAAGGAGGAATATAGAAGATGGGATCAAAAATACTTCTTTACGATGAAGAAGCGAGGAAATCAATTCTCAAGGGTGTAAATACCCTTGCTGATGCTGTAAAAATTACACTTGGCCCCAGAGGCCGCAACGTTATTATTGATAAGAGTTATGGTTCTCCCACCGTTACCAAAGACGGTGTTACCGTAGCCAAAGAAATAGAGTTGGAAGATAAATTTGAAAACATGGGCGCACAGATGGTTAAGGAAGTTGCCAGCAAGACCAGTGATGTCGCTGGTGATGGCACCACAACAGCAACAATTCTGGCGCAGGCCATTTATCGCGAAGGCGTCAAGGCAGTTGCCGCCGGCAGCAATCCGATGAATATCAAAAGAGGGATTGATAAGGCCGTAGATGTAATAGTCAAAGAGCTCAGCAAAATGAGCAAACCCACCAAAGATCAAAAAGAAATCTCCCAGGTCGGCACCATTTCCGCCAATAACGATGAAACAATCGGCAGCATCATTGCCGAGGCAATGGGCAAAGTCGGTAAAGAAGGTGTCATCACAGTTGAAGAAGCCAAAGGATTGGAAACTGAACTAGAAATCGTTGAAGGTATGCAGTTTGATCGCGGTTATCTTTCTCCTTACTTTGTGACGAATGCCGATAAAATGCTTGTCGCTCTGGAAGACGTTTTAATTTTAATCTATGAAAAGAAAATCAGCGGAATGAAAGATCTGCTTCCTATTCTGGAACAAATTGCCAAAATGGGACGTCCGCTGCTGATCATTGCTGAAGACATCGAAGGTGAAGCGCTGGCTACCCTGGTGGTCAACAAGATTCGCGGCACCTTGCATGTGGCCGCGGTTAAGGCGCCGGGTTTTGGCGATCGCCGCAAGGCTATGCTGGAAGACATCGCCATTCTTACAGGCGGCAAGATGATTTCCGAAGATATGGGCTACAAACTGGAAAACGTAAAGATAGAAGATTTGGGACGCGCCAAGAAGATTACCATTGATAAAGACAATACAACCATTATCGATGGCGCCGGGAAAAAGGCTGATCTAGAAGGCCGTGTCAAACAAATCCGGGCTCAGATTGATGATACAACTTCCGATTACGATAAAGAGAAATTGCAGGAAAGACTGGCTAAGCTGGTCGGTGGTGTTGCCGTGATTAAAGTCGGCGCCGCAACCGAGTCGGAAATGAAAGAAAAGAAAGCCCGCGTGGAAGACGCACTCAATGCTACCCGTGCCGCTGTTGAAGAAGGTATTGTTCCCGGTGGTGGAGTCGCTTATTTGCGTACCCTTCCTGCGCTGCTTAAACTTAATCTTGAAGGTGATGAACAAGTAGGCGTAAATATCGTAAAGAAAGCAATCGAAGAACCGCTTAAAATGATCGCTTGCAATGCCGGTCAGGAAGGCAGCATCGTTGTGGAAAAGGTAAAGGAAAAGAAGGGCGCTTTTGGTTTCAATGCCCGTACTGACGAGTACGAAGATATGATTGCGGCCGGTGTTATTGATCCGACCAAAGTTACTCGCTTTGCCTTGCAGAACGCAGCCAGCGTTGCTTCCTTGATGCTTACCACTCAGTGCATGATTGCCGATAAACCCGAAGATAAGGGTGCCGGTGGTGGAATGCCCGGCATGCCTCCGGGCGGCGGATATCCCGGTATGGGCATGTAGCCAGCCGTCACGTCATTGCGAGGAGCGCCGCGCGCGACGTGGCAATCTCATCAATGGTATAAAGAATTTGTAAATATTGAAGCCCCTTGTCGACATGACAAGGGGCTTTTTATTTTCAAATCATCTCTTTTGTGGGATGATCTCAATCCAGTAGCCGTCCGGATCATTGATAAAGTAGATGACCATATCCTTATTCTCATAACAGATGCAGCCCATCTTTTCATGCAGGGCATGGGCGCCTGCGAAATCGTCGACTTTGAGAGCCAGATGGAATTCATTATCGCCCAGATTGTAAGGCTCCTTTCTATCTTTGAGCCAGGTCAACTCGAACTGGTGCAGTGTTTGACCGTCGCCGAGAAAGACGATAATGAAACTGCCGTCCGGCGCTTCATGCCTTCTCACTTCAGTCAGTTGCAGCGCTTCCCGGTAGAAGGCAAGGCTTTTTTCCAAATGGAGAACATTGATGCTATTATGGGCGAAAGTAAATTGCATAAACTTGCTACCTCCAACTTTCATTTTCTTTCAGTAGTTTATAAAACCATCTTTACAGCCCGATGGGCTTTCAGGGCTTCATAAAGATCCGTGCGGTGAGATTCGCTTTCTACCGATAGCTCGACATTCAGGCAGTGATATTTTGCCGTCTCGCTGCTACGAGAAGGGGTTATCTTATAGGAGCGGTCACAGATGATTTCCGCCACGGCATGCCGCATCTCATCTGCATCGGGACCGATAATCTTGTAGACCCAGGGGCAGGGATATTCCAACTGAACTTTTCGCTTTTTGTCATCCGGCATTTTATTACATCCCTTTCAATACTTTACTGATTCAATAAAATAAGCTTGAATTTTTATCAAGACTTTTCGGTCATTACCAAGCCCACTTTAAATTGCACTAAACACTATATTGTAACTATCAAAATTGACAAGTTTTAATAAATAGAATAGATAGTAACCTAATCACGGGTATAAGACCCCAAAGCAAGCTTTGGGGTCTTATACCCTCCGCTTTGCGGAATAATTCGACCTGCAAGCTTCAGNNTACCAATTCCGACGCGTGACCTTTAGGTTATGCGCTACGCTTTCGGAATTGGAGTTTCACAATAAAATTCTTGAGTGCGAGCAAATGCCCAAAGATATTTCTCTACAAAAAAGGCTTTTCGAACCTCTCCAAACATTTGCGACCCAGTTGACCGCCAAGTTTTCGGCGCGGTCATCCGGTGAGCCGGAAGACCAGTTAAAATCTCCCGTTGATCAACTATTCATCGCATATGGCAAGATCATTTCCTGCAGCATCATCCTGAAAGGTGAATCAACTCTGCACAGCAGACTAGGCCGTCCCGATTTCGCGGCGCACAGCGACGACCTGCCAGTCGGCTATATCGAACTGAAAGCACCGGGGAAGGGTGCAAACCCCGATCTTTTCAAGGGTCATGACCGCGAACAATGGAAACGGTTCCAGAACGTCCCTAATCTGATCTATACAGACGGCAACGAATGGGCCTTATACAGAAGCGGTGAACTTGCCGCTAAACGCATCAGGTTAACCGGCGATATTTGCACAGACGGGAAAAAGGCGGTATCCGAGGAAAACGCTAAAGCTCTTTTTCAATTATTTGCCGATTTCACGGCATGGATGCCGATTGTCCCGAAGAAGCCCAAAGAGCTTGCCGCTTTCCTTGCGCCATTTTGCCGCCTGATCCGCGAGGAGGTAATCGATTCTCTCAAGATTTCATCTTCGCCCATGCACTCTCTGAAGACAGAGATTAAGGCGCTTCTATTTCCGGATGCCAATGATGATCAATTTGCCGACGCCTACGCTCAAACGGTAGTTTTTGCCCTTCTCTTGGGACAGATGGAGGGCGCTGACGTTTTGGATCTGCATAATACGTATGATACGCTGGAACATCATCATTCACTTCTTTCACGGTCGCTCGAATTCCTCACCGATAAAGAAGCACAAAAAGAGATCAGCGCATCACTAAGCATAACTCAGCGCGTTATCCACGAGATACCGCCGGACGTGCTCCAGGCAACATCAGCGACAAAAGACCCCTGGCTGTTCTTCTATGAAGATTTTCTGGCGAGCTACGATCCCAAGCTGCGGAAAGAGGCGGGCGTATACTTCACGCCGCTGGAGGTTGTCCGCTGTCAGGTGCGGTTGATCGACGAAATCCTGCAAAAGCAGCTTGGCCGGAATATGGGATTTGTGGAAGCCGGAGTAGCAATTCTTGATCCGGCAGCCGGTACGGGGACATATTTACTTGGGATAATCGAACATGCCCTGGCACGGGTTGAGGCGGAAGAAGGCCCCGGTGCGGTCAAGGGCGGCGCACGATCGCTCACGCATAATCTTCACGGCTTTGAATGGATGGTCGGCCCGTATTCAGTGGCACAGCTGCGCATCTCGCAGGCCTTGACCAAACAGGGGATTACACTGCCTTCCACCGGCCCCGGTATCTATCTCACGAATACGCTGGAGTCACCGCACACAATCCCGCCCGCCCCGCCGCTGTTTCATAAGCCCATCGCGCAGGAGCATGAGCGGGCGCTGAAGGTCAAAGAATCCGAGCATGTGCTGGTGTGTCTCGGCAATCCGCCGTATGGCCGGCATGAAGCAAGCAGTGAAGATAATAAAGCCTTCACGGGCGGTTGGGTGCGCTATGGCGATGATAAGGACAAGGCTGCTCCGATCCTTGAAGAATTCCTGAAGCCTGCGCGTGACGCCGGATATGGCGTTCATCTCAAGAACCTGTATAACCTCTATATTTATTTCATTCGCTGGTCGCTTTGGAAAGTGTTTGAACATAAGACCGCAACCGGCCCCGGTATTCTGTCTTTTATTACTGCATCGTCTTATCTGGATGGTGACGCGTTTGTCGGCGTGCGCGAGCATATGCGCCGAATCTGCGATCACATCGATATTATCGATTTGGGCGGGGAAGGGCGCGGGACGCGAAGAGATGAAAATGTCTTTGCCATCCAGACGCCGGTGGCAATCTTCGTTGCGTGGCGCAAGGCAAAACCGCAGCCCGATACTCCGGCGACTGTTCGATATACACGCATTGAAGGAACGCGCGAAGAGAAACTTGCAGCTCTTGATGCTATCGCGTCAAACAGTGCATTGAAATGGGAAACTGTTACAGGTGATTGGCAGGCGCCGTTTAAGCCTTTTTCCGTAAATGAATTTGACCAATGGCCTAGTATAACAGATTTATTCCCATGGCAACAGTCGGGTGCTCAGGTTAAAAGACTATGGCCGATTGCTCCAGAAAAAGAATTATTGAAGGAAAGATGGAAATTACTTGCTAAGTCTTTAAGCCGTGCAGACCTATTTAAAGAATCTCGTGATCGAAAAATCGTCAAGTCATATCCCGACCTGATAGATGTAAAAAAAGAACTTAAGCCTATAAGTGAGGTTGTAGAAGCTGACATGCTTGAACCGGTCCGGTACGCGTATCGTTCATTTGATCGTCAGTGGATTATTCCAGACAACCGACTGGGTGATTATTTGCGTCCTGTTTTTTGGCAGTCTCACAGTAAACACCAAATATATTTTACGAGCCTGTTTTCAATCCCGCTCGATAAGGGTCCTGCCGCTGTCGTGTGCTCAGATATTCCGGATATGGATTGTTTTCGTGGCTCGTTTGGTGCAAAAAATGTGTTACCTTTATACCGTAACGAGGATTGTACTCAACCGAATATATTGCCGGGCTTGTTGGAAGTGCTGAGTAAAGCATTCGGTCGAAAAATAACACCGGAATATTTTGCCGGGTATGTCTATGCCATCCTTGCGCAGCCTGAATATACGCGGCGATTCGCAGATGAGCTTGCCGGCAAGGAAGTCCGTGTTCCGTTGACGAAGGATAAAAAACTTTTTGTAAAAGTGTCAGAGTTCGGCAAAGAATTGATCTGGCTGCATACCTACGGCGAGCGCTTGCAAGATGCCGATCATCCGGCAGGACATATTCCCAAGGGCAAGGCGCAGTGTACGAAATCCGTGTCCGATCAAGAGAGCAATTATCCGAACGAATTTCAATATGACGAGACCACCAAGAAACTCCGCGTCGGCGACGGCGAATTAGCGCCTGTGCCGCTTGCTGTGTGGGAATTCGAGGTCTCGGGTTTGAAAGTTGTTCAATCATGGTTGGGGTATCGCATGAGGGAGCGCAGCGGAAAGAAATCTTCGCCGCTTGACGATATTCGCCCGCGTGTGTGGACGCGTGAGTTTACGCGCGAACTGCTCGAACTCCTCTGGGTTCTGGAAATTACAGTGGCAGGGTATCCGAAGCAGCAGCAACTGCTGGAGGCGGTTCTGGAGAACGACTTATTCACCGCAGCGGAGTTGCCCGCCGTACCGGATGAAGCCCGCGAAGCTCCCAAAGTAAAGCGGTCACGAAATCTGGACGAACAGGTATGCTTAGAAATTGAAGAATGAATTGAAAACTGATTATAAGAAGACATCTTACTGGTTTATTTTTTTGAGCAGCAGTGCAGCAGTAGCGCACTTTTGAATATGATCAATAAATCCTACTTGGACGAAAAAAAATCAGCCCTCAGATTTCTGATGCGGGCTCTTACTTACAGAAACTACCGGTTATTCTTTGGCGGACAGGGCCTTTCTCTGATCGGGACCTGGATGCAGCAGATAGCCATGAGCTGGCTTGTCTACCGGATGACAAACTCGGTTTTCCTGCTTGGCCTCATTGGTTTTTCCGGCCAGATTCCCACGGTAATCTTCGGTTCTTTTGCCGGTGTTTATGCGGACAGATTGAACCGCCGCAATTTACTTATTGCCACACAGACGTTTGCGATGCTGCAGGCTTTTCTGCTGGCATTTCTGACGCTCACTGGTTCTGTCGCTGTCTGGCATTTGATTGTGCTCAGTATAATTCTAGGCACAGTCAATGCTGTCGATGTGCCCGCAAGGCAATCATTCGTCGTCGATATGGTGGAAAATAAGAATGACCTCGGCAACGCCATTGCCCTGAACTCCTTTATGTTCAATGGCGCAAGACTGGTGGGCCCGTCCATTGCCGGCATTCTCATCGCTTACGTCGGGGAAGGTGTTTGTTTCCTGCTCAATGGGATCAGTTTCTTTTTCATAATTCTGGCGCTCCTGGCTATGAAAACCAATCAAAAGGTGCTGCAGCAAAGTTCTGGTGCCGTGCTCCACGAACTCAAAGAGGGTTTTCAATATGTTGTCAGTTTTGCTCCCATCCGGTATATAATACTTCTTTTGGGATTGATAAGTTTTTTAAATATGCCTTGTGTCGTTCTTATGCCCGTATTTGCACGGGATATCCTGCACGGCGGTTCCCATACTTTGGGCTTCCTTATGGGAGCCACCGGAATCGGTGCGCTGGCGGGCGCTCTGTATCTCGCTTCCCGTAAGTCAATCATCGGCCTGGCGCGTCTCATCACAATTTCCACTTGCGTTTTCGGCTGCGGGATTATCGCCTTTTCTTTTTCCCGTTATCTGCCGCTTTCCTTATGCCTTATGCTGGTTACCGGCTTCGGTATGATTGTATGTATGGCTTCGTGCAATACAATCGTGCAAACCATTGTGGACGAAGATAAGCGGGGCCGCGTCATGAGCTTTTACGCCATAGCTTTTATAGGGATGGCTCCGTTAGGCAGTCTGCTCGGGGGGAGCATCGCCAGCAAGATTGGCGCTCCCTTTACTCTTGCCCTGTGCGGCGTCTTGAGCATTGTAGGCGCTATTTTTTTCTACAGTCGATTACCGGAGATACGCAAATATGTCCGGCCGATATATTTGCGCATGGGAATTATCCAGGAAATGCCTACTGAGCTTCAGTAAAAGAATATTTTTTATTCGCCTATGGCTTCAATATCAGCCAAGTCTTTTTTTCTGTTGATTGCCCGTTTGTTTGCGATGAACTGTTTGCGGCCAATATAATGGACTGGAACATTTCCGAACTTTCCTGATTCTCTGCCTGAAAAAGCTTCTTTCCATGTCACGCCAGTGAGTGAGGTTAATATATCTATTCGAACAGGTGGGAAACCCAACTGAATGACTTTTTCCGGTTTATCAAAATCTGCAGTAGTTAATCCGGCGGATTGGAATCCGAAAGCATCAAGAGCTTTTAAAATTCGTGTTGCATTTATTGAATCCGGTTTTACCAGAATATCAATATCTCCTGTATAGCGAGGCGCTCCGTGATATGCCAGGGCGTATCCGCCAACAATTATAAAATCAACTTTGTGAGAGTGGAATAACTCGAGCACATTTATGAAGTCTGGCTGTGCTGCCATGCCGCTGCCTCCGCAAAATTTCAACCGCTGATATTCGTTCTTCAGGTGGTCTTTTTAGCCAATAATCAAGATCACTTCTGCTCACAGAAGAATCTTTTAATCCAATTCTGGTTACAACTTTTTTAATCATATCTTTAATCCTGATAAATTTAACCGGCGAACATAATGCGGGTTATATTTTTATTATATTACAGTAATTTTTTCTGCTCAAGCTTATTTAAATATAATAAGGATTATTTTGTTGGTTCCTTCTTTACAATTTATGCACACCGTATTTATGGAAAGTTTGGTGCTAAATTTACTCTCATAATTATGTAATTACAAGTGATTTTAAAATGATTCGAGGTATGATCGGACAGTGCTATCGACCAGGGAAATTATGGGAAATTACATTTTGCTGCCCCTGTTGGTGGTTATACAGTTATCCTTGAAAGTCCCATGGTTATGTGATAGTTGACTGCAACGGAACCAAGCCGCTTTCATACGGCTACCTTTGTTGGCAGCGTCGTCGGCTTCCTCAACGTATTATTATAATACGCCTGCGGAGCCTCCTCCTTGCCGCCTCGGTATCCTGATGAAATCGTCTTGGTTTTAGAGTATAAAAGCTTATGCGGGGTACCGCTAATTTAAAAATAGGAGCAACAAATGGATTACAAAGAGACGTTGAATCTTCCCCAGACGGATTTTCCTATGAAAGCTAATCTGGCCCAGCGAGAGCCGGAGATGCTCAAAAAATGGGAAGAAATGGACATTTACAAGAAAATCCGGGAAACGGCCAAGGGCAAAAAACCATATATTTTGCATGATGGCCCTCCCTATGCCAACGGCAATATTCATTTGGGCACAGCGCTCAATAAAATTATCAAGGATATAGTGATTAAAGCCAAAAACATGGCGGGTTTTGACGGTGTGTATGTGCCGGGCTGGGACTGTCACGGCCTGCCCATTGAACATCAGGTGGATAAAGAACTGGGCGGGAAAAAGGCCGCTATGTCGCAGGTGGAAAAGCGCCGCGCCTGCCGCGTTTATGCCGAAAAATATGTCGGCATTCAACGTGAACAATTTAAGCGTTTGGGTGTCTTTGGCGAATGGGATAATCCTTATCTGACTATGGCCTATCCCTATGAAGCTACCACCGTTGCTGAATTCGGGAAGCTCTACCTCAATGGCAGTGTTTACAAGGGCAAAAAACCGGTTTACTGGTGCGCTACCTGTAAAACCGCTCTGGCTGAAGCCGAGGTGGAATATGCCGATCATTCCACGCCTTCCATTTATGTAAAGTTTGCTTTTACATCCGATGTCAGTCAGGTGCTGCCGAAACTCGCCGGCCAGAAAGTCAACATTGTGATCTGGACAACCACACCCTGGACGATTCCCGCCAACCTGGCGATTGCCGTCAAGGATGATTTTATTTATGCCGCCGTCAAGATTGATGATGAAGTGCTGATTGTCGCCAAGGACATGCTCGATTACTGTCTAGATGCATTCGGCTTCAAGAATAAAAAATATGAGATTCTGGATGAATTTAAGGGCGTCGTTCTGGAAGGTCAGAGATGTGTCCATCCATTGATCAAAAGAAACAGTGTCTTGATTCTTGCTCCTTTTGTCACACTGGAAGCCGGAACCGGCGCCGTACATATCGCGCCCGGCCACGGTCAGGAAGACTATGAAATCGGCCTGAAATACGGACTGGACAATTACGCGCCGGTGGATGACGCGGGAAAATTTACGGAAGACGTCGAACATTTTGCCGGCCAGTTTGTTTTTGACGCCAATGACAACGTCATTAAAAAATTGAAAGAAGTTGGCGCGCTGATGGGACATGTTCCCATGCAGCATTCCTATCCGCACTGCTGGCGCTGTAAGAAACCCATCATTTTCCGTTCCACGGAGCAATGGTTTATCTCGATGGAGAAAAACGATCTGCGTAAAAAGGCGTTGGCCTGCATTAATGAAGTTAAGTGGATTCCTTCTTGGGGACGCGACCGAATCTACGGCATGGTGGAAAACCGTCCCGACTGGTGCATTTCGCGCCAGAGGTTGTGGGGCGTGCCTATTACTGTTTTCTATTGCGCAAAGTGCAAAAACGAAGTGCTGACTCAGGAAATTCTGGATCATCTGGTGGAGCTGGTGGAAAAAGGAGGCGCGGATGTCTGGTTTGAAAAAGAACCAAAAGACCTGATGCCCAAACACACAACCTGCCCGCACTGTAAGAATACGGAATTTACCAAAGAGGTAAATATTCTGGATGTGTGGTTTGATTCCGGCGTGAGCCACGCGGCGGTTCTGGAAAAGAGAAAAGATTTGAGCTCGCCGTGCGATATGTATCTGGAAGGCTCCGATCAGCACCGCGGCTGGTTCCATTCTTCCCTTCTGGAATCCGTGGGAACTAGAGGCCGGGCGCCATACAAAAGTGTTCTCACGCACGGTTTTGTTGTGGATGGCGATGGCAAGAAAATGTCCAAGTCTGTGGGTAATGTTATCGGCGCGGAAGAAGCGATTGCCAAATACGGCGCGGAAATTCTTCGCCTCTGGGTCGCAGCCGAAGATTATACAGATGACATTCGCATTTCCGAGGAAATTCTCAAACGCCTGATGGAGGCCTACCGCCGGATTCGTAACACCAGCCGTTTTATTCTCGGCAATCTTTATGATTTTGATGTTGACTCGGAAATGGTGGACTACGCCCAAATGGAAGAAATGGATAAGTGGGCGTTGCACCGACTGCAGGAAGTTATCAAACGCGTGGCGGAAGCCTACGAAGGTCATCAGTTTCATGTGGTCTTCTACACACTATACAATTATTGCACGGTGGATTTAAGCGCGCTTTATCTGGATGTTCTCAAAGATAGACTCTATACAACCAAGGCCAAGTCAGTGGCGCGCCGCTCGGGGCAGACGGCGATGTTTGCTATTTTAAAAGCTATGACCCGGCTTCTGGCACCGATTCTGACCTTTACCGCGGAAGAGGTGTGGGCGGCGATGCCCGCATGGCAGGGAAAAGAAGCAAGCATCCATTTGACTCAGTTCCCGCAGGTCAATGAAAAATATTTAAACACCAATATCGGTGAACGCTGGAAGGCGATGATTGACGCCAAAGCGGAAATCGCCAAAGCTATCGAGCAGGCGCGTAAAGAAAAAGTCATCGGTCATTCGCTCGATGCGCGTATCACTATCGCCGCGCCGGAGAAAATGCGTGCTTTAATAGCTTCGCATTTGGAAGATTTAAGAGCATTGCTGATTGTATCTCAATTGCAGTTGGCAGATGAAAGGGAAATTACTAAACCTTATAAGAGCGAAGAGATAAAAGGATTGTTCGTCGGTGTGGAGAAAGCCCGCGGCGTCAAATGCGAACGCTGTTGGATTTATGAAGAATCTGTCGGCTCGGATGCAAAGCATCCGACGATTTGCGGCCGTTGTCTGCCGAATCTATAGACAAATAAAGTAAGCTTTTAAAGGAGATTTATTTGAAGAAAAATATCATTATTTTTATCCTTGGTGCGACTGCAGTCATTGTATTGGATCAAATAACGAAAGCCGTTATTGTGGCAAAATTTGTTAAACATGAATCATACACCATTGTTGATGGTTTTTTTAACCTTGTTTATGTGATGAATCCCGGTGCTGCCTTCGGATTTCTGGCTAATATGTCCGAGACATTCCGCTATATTTTCTTTACCGGGATAACAGTAGTAGTTATTTTATTGATCATTTATTACATCGTAAAAAGCAAACCGCAAAATATGTTTATGGTGATATCTCTTACCCTGATCTTTGCCGGTGCTGTGGGGAACCTTATTGACCGCATACGCTTCGGCGCGGTGGTTGATTTTCTGGATGTCTATATCGGAGCGGCCCATTGGCCGGCATTTAATGTGGCGGATTCGGCTATTTCCGTCGGCGCCGTGTTAATGATTTGGGGAATGATTATAAACCGCGAGAAAGCGCATTCATCTTAATTTTCTTCCTGACTTTTCAGGTTAAAGACAAAACCATGAAATTTTATTTGATTATTAAAACTTTCATTTCACGTCACCTTACACCTGCAAGAATATTCGTTTCTAGTTTTGCCTCCGTTATTTTGTTAGGGGCGCTGTCCTTATGGCTTCCTTTTTCGGTTGCACAAAACAATCTGCGTTTTATCGATGCGCTTTTTACTTCCACTTCGGCTGTATGTGTTACCGGCCTCACCGTATTGGATCTAGGTAAAGATTTATCTCTTATTGGCCAGTTGATTACGATGGTTCTTTTTCAAATTGGCGGTTTGGGGATCATTACATTTTCCGTTGTTCTTTTTGCTTTGATGGGGCGGGGAATCTCTTTTAAGGGACGTGAACTTTGCCAGACAACATTTTTGCACACACCGCGAAGGGACTTTTTCTCCATTGTCAAAATAGTTCTTCTCTATACCTTTGTGATAGAGGCCATAGGCACATTTCTTTTATTTTTGCGTTTTGTATTTGATTTTACTCCCGTTCAAGCCTTTTATCATGCTCTTTACCATGCTATTTCGGCCTTTAATAATTGTGGTTATTCTCTTTTTGCGGACAATTTAGTTTCTTACCAAAGTGATGTTCTCGTGAATGTTACGATAATTACACTCATTGTTTTGGGTGGGATCGGTTTTGTTGTCCAATATGAAGCGCTGGCTAAATTGCGCGGCTTGGAAAAGAGGCTTTCCCTCCACACGAAAATTGTTTTGATAACTACCGTCTGCCTGATTCTTATTGGTGCTGGTTGTTTTTACTTCATGGAGATGAACAATGTTTTAAAAGATTTGAATTTTAAAACATCAATTTTGGCGTCTTTTTTTCAATCCGTAACGCCTCGCACCGCCGGTTTTCACACGGTTGACATCGGGGCTTTGACCAACTCCACAATTCTCGTAATGATCATTTTAATGTTTATCGGCGCCTCGCCCGGATCGACCGGCGGCGGCATCAAAACCACAAGCTTTGCTTTGCTTTTGCTTTTGATATTTAATCGACTCAAAGGCAATGAAAATGTGAATATTGCCAATCGGACAATACCTAAAGAAATAATGGAAAAGACTATTTCCATTATTTTTGCTGCAGCTTTTTGTGTTTTCCTTATAACTGCCATTCTTTTATTCTTCAGCAGCCAAGATGCAACACCACTGACCAGTCGCCATAAGTTTGTGGAGTATTTGTTTGAAACGGTTTCTGCTTTTGGCTCAGTGGGCTTATCTATGGGGATTACATCCCAGCTCAATGATGTCCAGAAATCGGCGATAATCCTGATGATGTTTGCCGGGCGCGTGGGACCTCTGACACTGGCTTTTGCTTGGTATTCATCAAGAAAAAGGGGTATAACTTATGCCGAGGAATCGGTGATGGTGGGTTGACGACTTCATAGACCTTTTATGAAAATATTATATTTGTATTAAAAAATTATAATTTGATCTGAGTAACGGGAGGAAATAATGAAAAGGGCTGTCGTAATCGGATTGGGAATATTTGGTTCCAACATTGCGCGCGATTTGTTTGAAAATGGATTTGATGTTGTTGCCGTTGATAAGAACAAAGAAGTAATTCAAAAGATCAGAGATTATTCGAGCAAGGCAATTCTGGCCGATGGTACTGATAAAGAAGTCCTGGAAGAAATAGGTATCGCGGCAGATGATATTGCCATTATTTCTTTTGGGGAGGATTTGGCCGCCAGTACTTTAATCACACTGCATTTAAAACAAATGAAAGTCAAAAAAATTATTGTCAAAGCGCCCAATGAAGAACATAAACTGATTTTGGAAAAGGTAGGGGCGACGGATGTCATCATTCCGGAAATGGAAGTGGCAAAAAAGGTGGCCAAAAGCCTGATTTCTCCAAACGTGATGGATTACATACCGCTTTCTGAAGATTACATGATTTTTGAAATGGCGCCGCCCAATAGTTTTCTGGGAAAAACGCTGGCTGAATTACAATTACGTAATAGATACAATATTGAAGTCATTGCCATCCGCGATGTCATTTCCGATAATGTCAATATGGTTCCGCAGGCAGATTTCGTTATTAAAGACGGTGAAGTTCTTGTCGTTATCGGTAAAGAAGGCGATATCCGGAAGATTAAGTGATGATAGAAGAGAAGTTTAATCCCTGCTTGCGCGGACGATCTTATAGCCCCGCTAGGCTACGCTTGCGGGATGAATTCCATTTACGCTTCAAATTTCGTTTCACTCATTTTCAGCGAATGTCATTGATTCGTCCAACAAGTTTCAGCGCACTTCGTTTTTATATTTGAGTTTTTCTGCCCCGCTTTTGCGGGATAATTCGGTTTACAAACTTCAAAGCGCTTTGCTTCTGAAGTTTGAACCTCATTAAAACTTGGGTCTTACTAAAAAGCCCCGTGAATTTTATCACGAGGCTTTCTATATTGAATAACTAAACTAAACTCTTAGAAGGTCAGAGTAAGTTTGTTCATTAGAATGTAATCATCGTCAACTTTGTTGTTTCCATTTTTACCCTTGAAGTAATCACCGGTGAAGAGATAACCGAAGCCTAGCATATAGGACAGGTTGTTGGTAATTTTGTAAGTTCCGGTAAGATCAACTTCCGTACCATAGGTGCTGCCGGTAAAACCTGCCGGTTTCTTATCGGCCTGCGCATAGGACAATGAAAGCATGGCATCCAACTGGGTAGTGGGTTTTACGCCGATTCTGCCTTGGCCGAACCAGGCGTTGTACATGGGACCGCTGATATAACCGTTACCGTAGTTGGGGAGAGTTTTTTGGACAAGAGAAGTGTCGTAACCGCCAATGAGACCAACCCAATTAGTCATATCATAGTAGTTAAACATAATCAGGCAGGGATTCCAGTCGGTGCCGCTGTTGAGAGTTCCGCCTTCCATTACATCTTTTGTATTGGGGTCGTCGCCGGATACGTAAGCGATAGTGCCGCCTATATATATCGGAGCGAAGGTGGCAGTGGCGTCAATCCAGCCGCTCATTTGTTCCATTCTGACTTCGCTGCCCAGAGTACTGTTGTCAAAGTCCTTATATTTACCTGTTGCATAACTAAATTCGGCCTGCAGGGCTACGGGACCGATTTTAGCAATGGTGTAGGGGGTGAAAAGGAAATAATCTTTTCTATAGTTGGATGCGGGTCTGTTATCTGCATAATTGTAATAATAGACTTTCATTCCCGCCTTGCCGTCTTTCCATGAATAAACTCCTTCAAGGCCATATACAGTGTCATCCGCATCGGTAGCTGTTGTAGAATAAACTGCCGAATCGCTAAAGTCTTTTATTTTGGAAATATCGGCATTGATATTTATAGAACCTTGGATAGGGTAAGAATAATATCTTATCCGTCCGGCAGGGTAGGTGGAATTGCCGAATACTGTGCCGGTGGCTCCATATTCCATATAACCGACTTTAAAAATACCGATCGGCGACTGATAATCGATATATGCCCAATCGAAGGCGATGTTTTCATTTTCTGCCCTGCTTCCTGCGGATGGAAAATAATCATTGATATTGCCATTAGCGTCCTTGCCACCCGCCCAAGGCATAGACCTCGCGCCGCCCCAGATTCTTTCCAGAGCGTCAAAACGGGTTATCAGCTTCAAGCCCGGAGATACGATAAAGTCTGTTTCGACGCGCAGTCTCTGGTAAAAGAAGGCTGTGCTAGGATTTGTGTCCTTATCCGCTAAACTAATTTTGTTTAAATACATTCCGGCGACATAATATTCGCCGCTAACCTTGACATCGACCGCGAAGGCCGACGCACTGAAGGCCATGATCAACCCCAGTGACAGCAAAACTAACCAAAATCTCTTCATTTCCCCTCCTTCAATAACAAAAGAATTAATAAATTTAGCCTTTTTAAAACGGGTAGTTTCTAAAAGCAACTCAAACTTCACTAATGTACTGTATTTCAATGGAAAGATTGATAAGATATTCTTTCACGATCGGAGTGTATAAAAAACGATTTTGCATGTCAAGAAAATATTTATGCCAAATATGACATATGGTGTTAATGAGCAAGGAAGGCGTGTGTCTGATCGGCCAATTTAGAAAAATTAATTTATTCGATGATTATTTGAGAGTTTTAGGGATAAACTAACTTTTATTCTTCGGGGTACTGAAAACATTTTTGAGATGACCAAAGTTGTCATTAATTGATTTGAAACCATCTTTACTGTTTTGTTTCTTTTAATTTATCCAATTCCTCTTTATAGCGTTCAGCCTGGGCCTTTACCAATTCAATTTCTTCCTGTGCTTTTACCAATTTTTCTTCCTGCCTTTGTCTTTCTTCTCTGATTTTTTCCTGTAGTTCATCTATTCCTACATAAACGGCCAAAGCTCCACCCAGAAGTAGAAAAATTGGAAAAGAACCCTTAACAATGGTCATAAAATCTGACCAACAAAATATTAAACTGATCAATCCTAAGATGGCGGAAATGACTCCTCCGATGAGCAAAGACATAATTATACCTCCGGTAAAAATAATAAATTAATTAAACAATAGTAAATTAGAGTACAACTTTTTTCTATCATAAACAGAATTCTCAGGCAAGTTGGAAATAGATGATTATTAAATATGAAAATATTTCTTGATTTAAAGTAATTCATCATTTAAATATATAAATTTAGTGAAGATATGAGGATAATATGATTGAGCCGAATTTTGCCAAAGGGGATGGTTTAGTCCCCGTGATTGTTCAAGATGCTGAAACTAAAGAAGTTCTCATGTTAGCTTACATGAACCGTCAATCATGGGAAGCTACCCTGCAAACGGGTAAGGCTACTTACTGGAGCCGGTCACGACAGGCGCTTTGGTTAAAAGGAGAAACATCGGGACATTTTCAATTGATCAAAGCTGTTTTTATTGATTGCGATGACGATACAATTTTATTGCAGGTAAAGCAATTAGGAGAAGCGGCTTGCCATACAGGTTACAAATCCTGCTTTTACCGGAAATTAAGCGGCAAAGATTTTGTTGTCGTGGGAGAAAAAATTTTTAATCCAGAGGAAGTATATAAATGAATGTTTTGAAATTGGGGATTCCCAAAGGGAGTCTGGAAAATAATACGGTCGATTTATTTAAAAAAGCCGGCTGGCGTATATCTTATGACAGCAGAAGTTATTTTCCCGATATTGATGATCCGGAAATTAGCTGCACGTTGGTCCGGGCGCAGGAGATGTCCCGCTATATCGAAGACGGACACCTTGATTTAGGATTGACCGGCATCGATTGGATTCTGGAGAATGAATCTGATGTTGTTGCTGTGCAGGATTTAATTTATTCGAAGGTTTCGACAAGACAGGCACGTTGGGTGCTGGTTGTCCGCGAAGATTCACCTTATAAATCAATTGAGGATATGGAAGGAAAACACATATCAACCGAGTTGGTTAATTTTACCAAAAAATATTTTGCCGAGCGCAAGATCAATGTTCATGTTGAATTTTCCTGGGGGGCTACGGAAGCCAAAGTAGTGGAAGGCTTGGTGGATGCTATTGTGGAGGTCACCGAAACCGGCTCTACAATTAAGGCCAATAAATTGCGCATCATTCACGATTTAATGAAGACGAACACGCAGTTGATTGCCAATCATGATTCCTGGAACGATCCNNCAGGCAATGGGTAAGGTTGGAATAAAACTTAATGTTTCCAAAGAAAATCTGGCGAAGGTAATGTCGTTGCTTCCATCGCTGAAAGCTCCGACAATTTCCAGTTTGTATTCGGAAGAATGGTTTGCCATAGAATCGGTTATCGATACGGGCATAGTGCGGGATTTGATTCCCGTGCTTTTAGAGGCAGGAGCACAGGGTATAATTGAGTATCCTTTAAACAAAGTTATTTAATAAGGAAGACGGTTATGTCCAGAAGAGCAAAAATTATCCGCAAAACAACAGAAACCGACATACAACTTGAAATTGATTTGGATAAAACCGCGGGAAGCAAGATTGATACGACGATTCCTTTTTTTAGCCATATGATGGAGCTTTTTGCGCGGCATGGTTTTTTTAAGCTTGTTATCAAGAGTAAAGGGGACACGCAAATTGATGACCATCATTTAATAGAAGATTTAGGTATTTGTCTGGGAAAGGCCGTAGGGCAGGCGCTGGGTAAAAAGACGGGCATTAATCGTTACGGTTCGGCTTCTGTGCCGATGGATGAATGTTTATGCCGGGTGGACTTGGATATTTCCGGCCGTCCCTACCTGATTTACAACGTTAAATATGGACGCAGAAAAATCGGCGGATTTGATCCTGTTCTGGTTAAAGAATTTTTCAAGGCGTTTACCGATCACAGCGGTATAACGTTACACATCAATTTTGTGTATGGCGATAATGGTCACCACATTATCGAGGCGATATTCAAGGCCTTTGCCCGGGCCCTGAGAAAAGCTGTAACGCTAAATGAGAATATTAAGGGGGTTCTTTCTACAAAAGGAAGTCTTTAAGAAAGTGAGGTCAAATTTTGCTTAATTATTTTTGGAAAAAATTTAGTTTTATCGCGGGATTTGTTTTGGTCACTTTTCTGACTTTGTCCATTACAGCTCAGGCCGTGGAAAAAAGCGCGGAGATTGCTAAATCTCCGATGCGCATGGCCGTAATTTCTTTTCAGCCTTTAATTCCTGAGGAAGGACAGGGAAACACCGTCATTTGCCCGCTTTGCGGCATAGGTTCTTCCAGCGGAAAAATATTAAAAGGATCCGAAAAGATAGTCGAAGAAATCTTTGTTGATAAAATACATGAATTAAAAGACGTGGAATTAATTCCCCCGGATAAGGTGCAGGGTGTCTATAAAAGAATCGCCTCCGAGTCGCTGAAGGAACCTTTATTGAATATTTTAAAAAAAGTCGGCAAGGAATTGGGAGCGGATGTTTTAGTCGTGGGCTATATCTACCGTTATACCGAAAGAGAGGGTTACAACTATTCAGCGAAACATCCGGCATCTGTGTTCTTTGAAATTCATTTGATAAAAACTATTGACGGCAGCATAATCTGGCGGGGCTTTTTTGATAAAACGCAAAAATCGCTGATGGAAGATGTCTTCCAAATATCTTCGTTCGTTAGAGGCGGCGGCAAGTGGATGACCGCGCGCCAACTGACGGAGCAGGGCATGAATAAAATTTTTGAGACATTTCCCGGATTGGAGCATTAAACCTGCTTTTCGGAATGCGGCAGTCCACGTAATCAAATTTGCTTACGAGTTTTAGTGGGCAAATGAAAAATAAAATTTACCTTAAACAGTGGAGCCTCCGGCAGGAGCCGGAGGCTCCACTGTAGTAACGCGACCTCCCGCGCATTCCTCCCCCGGCTGGAGCCGAAGAATTCCAAGTCGCGGGATTGAAGGTTGCCTTTACTTTGCTGTTGAGGAGAATCTCATTTTTAGGTTAAATTATTCCAAACTTTTTTTCCGCTGAAGGGAGTATTCGCTTGGTCATTATTCCGGCAATTGATATTAAAGATGGAAAATGTGTGCGGTTGGCTCAGGGTGATTTTGACCGCGTTACAACATATGCGGATAATCCGGTGGATATGGCGCGGACCTGGGTGCAAAAAGGCGCCGAATTGATCCATATAGTTGATCTTGACGGTTCTGTTGCCGGTTTGCCCCGTAACGCGAATATTATTCTGGAAATCGCTAAAAAGATTAATATTCCCATTCAAGTTGGCGGCGGCATCAGGGATATGGAGACTATTGAGTTTTACTTAAGCAATGGCGTCGGGAGCGTTATCCTGGGTACGGCGGCGTTGCAGGATGAAGAAATTATCCGGGATGCCTGCGAGACATTTCCGGAGAAAATAATTTTAGGCATTGATGCCTTGGAGGGGAAAGTGGCCATCCGGGGCTGGACGCAAAGAACTGCACAAGATCCCGTTGACCTTGCCCGGAGTTATGAAAACTATAATATAAAGGCCATTGTTTATACTGATATCAAGCGCGATGGTATGGGGACCGGAGTCAATATTGAGGCAACAAAAGTATTGGCGAAGGCTGTAAGCATTCCGGTGATTGCTTCCGGCGGCGTGGCTACTACTGCTGATATCGAAGAACTTCTGGCAATAAAAGATTGCGAAATCTATGGGGTAATTATTGGCCGTGCTCTTTACACGGGCGCTATTTCTCTGGAAGAAGCGATTAAAGAAAGTAAAAAAGTTCTTGGCTGAAAAAGGCGGAGGAGGTGGCAATCATGCCAGATTGTATTTTTTGTAAAATAATTAAAGGGGATATTCCTTGCAGCAAAGTTTATGAAGATGATAACATTTTAGCATTTAATGATATCCAGCCGATGGCACCGGTACATGTGATCATCATTCCTAAAAAGCACATCGCAACACTTATGGACCTTGACGCCAAGAACATAGACGTTACCAGTAATTTGATATCAGCCGCGCAAAAAGTAGCCCGGATCAAAAATATAAGTGACAGAGGTTTCCGCACAGTGATTAACTGCAATGCCGAAGGTGGCCAGGTGGTGTTTCATCTCCACATGCATCTTCTCGGTGGCAGAAAACTGCAAGACCCGTTGGGTTAAAAAAGAGGTGAATATAATGGATATAAATACCAAGTTAAATGATGAAATGATTGTTGCCGCTAAAGCTAAGGATAAAATCCGGCTTTCAGCTATTCGCATGTTAAAAAGTGCGTTGCATAATAAGGAAATTGATTTAATGCGGCCGTTAAACGAAAGTGAAGCCCTGCAGATTCTTTCCGCGATAGTCAAGCAAAGGAAAGATTCCATCGAACAGTTCGCCAAGGGAGGAAGAACTGACTTGGTGGAAAAAGAAGAAGCGGAACTGAAAGTTGTGCAGGAATTTATGCCGGCGCAAATGTCAGACGATGAGGTTGAAAATGTAATCAAGAAGGCTATTGCGGAAGCCGGAGCTGTTTTGGTCAAAGATATGGGAAAGGTAATGAAAATATTGATGCCGCAACTGACCGGAGTGGCTGATGGTAAAATGGTGGGTGAAAAAGTTAAAGCGTTTTTATCCCAATAAAGGGTTAGAATATAAACAGATTTAAATTCCGGACAGGTAAAATACTCTATGCGTTTTGATGATAATAAGATTGAAGAAATCAAAAGCAGAGTAGATATTGTCGAACTGGCTTCCGAATACCTTACTTTAAAAAAAGCAGGGCGGAATTTTATCGGACTGTGCCCATTTCATCAGGAAAAAACTCCATCGTTTACAGTCAATCGCGATAAACAAATATTTTACTGTTTTGGCTGCGGTGAGGGTGGCAATGTCATTACGTTCTTGATGAAAATTGCCGACAAAACTTTTCCGGAGGCGATTAAAGATTTGGCGGAAAAAACAGGAGTTGTTTTGCCGCCGATGCTTTCCGGCAAAGAAGGCCGGCAGAAGGATTCACTGAAGGAGAGCATAATTAATTTAAATTTAAGAGCGGCGCAACATTTCAGTCGCAATCTTTCTTCTCCGGCAGGTAAGGTTGCCCGCGAATACTTACAAAATAGAAGTATTTCGGAAGAAACCATCAAACAATTCCGGTTGGGCTATGTGCCGGATACATGGCGTTCTTTGGCGGATTACCTTGAAGGCAGCGGTTTATCCCTGAAATTGGCCGAGCAGGCGGGCTTGGTAATTGCCGGCAAAGAAGGAAACTTCTATGACCGGTTTCGCGGTCGGCTTGTTTTTCCCATTGAAAATATCTTCGGTGAAATAGTAGCTTTCGGCGGCAGAATTTTGGAGAAAGGAGAGCCGAAATATCTTAACTCGCCGGAATCTCCCGTTTATATTAAGGGGAAAAATCTATATGGTTTGAACAAAGCAAAAGAGGAAATTCGTAAAAAAGGTTTTGCTCTCATTGTCGAAGGCTATTTTGATTTGATTTCTCTGTGGAATGCGGGTATTGGCAATGTCGTTGCTACTTTAGGCACCGCTCTAACCAGGGAGCATCTTGAACTCCTGCGCCGTTATACAGTGGAAGTTGTTGCCCTTTTTGATCCGGATGAAGCGGGGAGAAAAGCGCTTGACCGTAGTTTGGAATTGTTTTTAAGCATGAGAATGCGGGCGCGGGCGTTAATTTTGCCGGAAGGTTGCGATCCCGATGATTATATAAAAAAACATGGTAAAGATAAACTTGACGAACTGATTGCCCGTGCTCCGGCGATAAGTGATTACTATATTGATAACGTATTAGGCGGCGGTAAGACTTTTGAAGATAAACAAGAAATGATAAAAACCGCCATGGAATTTATCAATAAGATTAACGATGAAATAGAAAAAAATCTTTTTATTAGGCGCATTGCGGAAAAATTGGGCATTAATCAGGAACTATTGAAGAAGGAAATACATAAAAAAGATGTCCAGTTCATACCAAAAGGTGGCAGCTGGAAACAAACTATTGATCCTCACATTGATCCGGTAGAGGTGCACCTTATCCGGCTTTTGCTGGAGTATCCGCAGAAGACAGCTCTTGTAGAAAGCGAAAAGGTGTTTGATTTTTTTCTGCATCCGGAGTTGAAGAATCTGGGAGAAAAAATTGTTGAAACATATAAGCTGTTGGGTTTCGTAGATATCAACGTTATCTTATCGGCGGACGCTGATCGGCCTTTGCGTGAAAAGATTTATAAATTAAGCATTAATGAACCACCAGCAGATGATAAAACTATGGAAAAAGATTTTACTGATACTGTAAGAAAAATTAAAGGAAAGTGGTATAAGGAACAAAAGCGTCAGGTACAGCTCAAGTTGAGGCAAGCGGATGAAAGCGGCGATAAAGAACTGATTCATAATCTGACTTGCCAGAAGCAGAATTTGATGAAAGAAGAAAAAAACTATATTAACAAATAATAAAAATTAGGAGATGCCAAATGGCGAAAGAAGTACAATCTGATGAAGTTAATAAATTAATTTTACTGGGCGAAGAAAAAGGTTTTTTAACTTACGATGATGTCAACGATACGTTACTTCCGGACATAACGTCTTCGGAACAAATTGATGATATTATTATGCTCTTTGGAGAAAAGAATATTGATATCATTGATACCGAACAAGGTGAAAAGTTGACNNGAAATAGCCAAGAAAATCGAAGAAGGCGCGCGCGAGACAATGTCAGCTATCTTTCGTCTATCCGTTTCGATTAACGAAGTGTTCAATATTGGCAATAAGCTGGTAACTGGTGAAATAAGGAGCAAGCACGTCGTTGACAATATTGAAGATGAAGAAGGCTTTATGGAAGAGGATGAACATAAGGAAAGAATCCTGAAGTTGATCGCCAGAATTAAACTTTTTAACGACAGAAATACGGTTTTGCGCGCTAAGCTCAAATCCAGTACTTTGCCCCGTAAGAAGAGTGAGTTATTAAACGCCGAACTGGATAAAAACACAAAAAATATCGTTACGCTTTGCCGTAAGATTCGTTTCAGCAAAAAACAAATTCATCGATTTATTGCCCGTCTGCGGCATTATGCAGAGGAGATAGAAAAATCCGAAAATGTTATTGCTCAATATAAAAAAGAAACAGGATTGAACATCGCGCAAATGGAAAAATCATGGGCTAAAATGAAAAAATCAAAGCAAGATGAAAAGCGCGTGGCCAAAGAAAATCATGTTTCCATTGATCTGCTCAAAAAAGGTAAAACAGCTATACACGAAGCGCAAAAAAATATAAAACAAATTGTGCGCGAAGTGGGGATACCGACAGCAACCCTAAAGACAATTATTCATACCATTGAAGAAGGTGAAAGAAAAGCGGAGATAGCTCAAAGGACACTCGTGGAAGCAAATTTACGGTTGGTTGTGAGTATCGCTAAAAAATACACTAACCGCGGATTGCAGTTTCTTGATTTGATTCAGGAAGGCAATATCGGTCTGATGAAGGCCGTGGATAAATTTGAGTATCAGCGCGGCTATAAATTTTCTACTTATGCTACATGGTGGATCAGGCAGGCGATCACTCGGGCTATTGCTGATCAAGCGCGTACAATAAGAATTCCTGTTCATATGATTGAAACGATCAACAAGCTGATTCGCACTTCCCGCTATCTGGTGCAGGACCTGGGTCGTGAACCAACTCCTGAAGAAATCGCCAATAAAATGGAATATCCTCTGGAAAAAGTCAGAAAGGTATTAAAAATTGCCAAAGAACCGATTTCTTTGGAAACTCCCATCGGCGAAGAAGAAGACAGCCATTTAGGCGATTTTATCGAAGACAAAAGAGTTATGTCTCCTTCGGAAGCAACGATTAATATAGATTTGGCGGAGCAAACACGAAAGATATTGACAACCCTGACTTCGCGTGAGGAAAAAGTTTTACGAATGCGCTTTGGCATCAGCGACCGGTCAAATTTTTTAGCGAGGGGAGGGAGCGCACCAGTGGATTTAATTGAAACATTTACGGAAGTTCCCGAAGTTATAGAAGCTCCGATGTTGAAAAAAGTGAAGAACAAATTAAAAAAACGTGCCATAAAAGAGTAAAATAGTATTGACAATCTGTATGTTTGTGTATATCAACTTATGTTTTAATATACACATTAATAGAAAATGGCGGGCCTATAGCTCAATTGGTAGAGCCACCGGCTCATAACCGGTAGGTCCCTGGTTCGACTCCAGGTGGGCCCACCAAATAAAACTAGAAGAAAAGCGATGATAAGAGGGGAAATAATTTTTCGTAAAGGACACGGAAGGTTTACAACAAATGTTGTAACTGCCGTGATGAGAAAAACAATATCATCATTACACGGCACAGACAATAAAATTATGAAGCAGTTTGCTTTAAAAATGCACCCCTAAAAGGTGCATTTTTTTTATTGTGAAACTCCAATTCCGAAAGCGAAGCGTATAACCTAAATAACCTAAAGGTCACTAGGGGTCACACGTTGAAATTGGCAAGTTGTAATGAGACCCAAGCTTCAGAAACAGAGTGCGCTGAAGCTTGCAGGTCGAATGAATGAAACTCAGATATTACAAATGTAGTGCAGTAATATCTGTAAGTTGAATTCATCCCGCCTCAGCGTAGGGAGACAATACATCTTCCTTTAAGGCGGAATAAATGTCCATGACTTACCCTGAGGCTCATGCCCGGGATCCTAATA
Source organism: Syntrophaceae bacterium (assembly GCA_003141615.1). Classification (GTDB taxonomy): domain Bacteria; phylum Desulfobacterota; class Syntrophia; order Syntrophales; family Smithellaceae; genus Smithella. The sequence continues at coordinate 1,798 of PLMV01000088.1, read as the reverse complement.
AAAGAAGGAGAAAATATTGAAAGAGAATTTATTATTATTGATCAAGCTTCAGGAGTGTGATTCACAGTTAGTTAAGTTATCCGCCAAGAAAAAAAAACTGCCGGAAAATATAAATAAACTGAATAAAGAATTCAGCTCATTTAAAGAAGGAATCGACAAAAACAAAATAAAGTATGATGAGCTTAAATCCCGCCACACTGAGAGTGANNCTGGAGGTTAAGAACAATAAGGAATACCAGGCCATGCTCAAGGAAATCGAGATTGCCGAATCATCGCGCGGCGACATTGAAACCGAAATAATTTCGATATTGGAAGCGTTGGATAAACTTTCTGTGTTGGTTAAAAAAGATGAGGAAACTTTGAAACATAGCAAAAATAAATACGAACAGGAAAAGAAAATAATTGAGGATGATCTGAATACGATAGATGCCGATGTCTTGGATTGGGAGAAGAAGCGCATTAAACTGCAAAAGAATGTTTCCGAGGATCTCTTGGCCAGGTACGAAAAAATTAGAAACAGAAATAAAGGCGTCGGCGTGATTTCCGTTTGGAAGGCTGTCTGCAACGGTTGCCATATGAATATTCCGCCGCAACTTTATAATGAATTACAAAGGTCGAATGAGTTGCTTAGTTGTCCCAATTGCAACCGGATAATATATTTCCAGGATATGGAGAAACCGGATTAGGTTCTATGGGGGAAAAAAATTATAAATTATTCAGTGATGGCGCTTGCCGCGGCAATCCCGGTGTTGGTGGCGCCGGTGCTGTCATAATGGATGATCGGGAAAATGTTATGTGGGAAGGCAAGGAATATCTGGGCCACTGCACCAATAACATTGCTGAATATAGAGCGCTTATTTTGGGATTAAAAGGCGCTTTGTCTCACGGCTATAAGAGTCTGGAAGTTTACTTGGATTCAGAACTTCTGGCCAAGCAAATCAACGGCTCCTACCGCGTTAAAAATGAAAATTTAAAGGTCTTAATGAAAGAAGTCCGCAGCCTGTTGACTTCTTTTGAATCTGTCCAGGTTAAACACGTCCTGCGTTCCCACAACAGCCATGCCGATAAACTGGCCAATATGGCGATTGATGGAAAATGATTAAATTTTATTTTTTAGATTTTGTTTAGTAATCACCAGATTGTCGCGGTGGATGACTTCATCGTAGTCTTTATGTCCCAGAATCTGGCTGATTTGAGTGGTTTTTAATCCCTTAATTTTGTTGATTTCCTCTGAGCTGAAATTAACCAATCCTTTAGCTATAATTGTGCCTTCGCGGCTAACGCAGCTTACCGGATCACCCAAATCAAAATCCCCTTCCACGTCAATGATGCCTGAAGGAAGCAGGCTCTTGCCTTTTTCCAGCAAGGCTTTTTTGGCGCCATCGTCAATAATCAATTTGCCGCGGGGATGCAAGGTGAAAGCGATCCAGTATTTTTTACTGTTTAGACGATCAGCCATGGGTAAAAATAGTGTGCCGATTTCTTTTCCCGCCATAATGCCGGTCAAAACATTTTTCTTTTTGCCGGGGGCAATGATACAGGGAATGCCGATGGCGGTAACTTTCTTGGCGGCCTGAACTTTACTTTTCATTCCGCCCGTACCCGCGGAGGATGTATCTCCGGTTGCCGCGGCTTCTATCTCTTCGGTAAACTCACGCACCAGAGGAATAAGTTTGGCTTTCTTGAATACTGCCGGGTTGCCGTCATAAAGCCCGTCAATGCTTGTTAAATTGATAAAGAGATCGGCTTCAATGATATTGGCGATCATCGCGGCGAGGTTATCGTTTTCCCCGAACTT
>PLMV01000096.1 GCA_003141615.1 Syntrophaceae bacterium | reverse complement strand
TTGTTTATCGGCGGAACCGGCGTAGGGTTCAGCTCCTGCACCGATTGCCTCGGACAATTCATTGATAAAACGGGGATTCCCTTTATTCTCCTCAATCACGGCAGGGGAACGCTTCCCGACAACCATCCTCTTTCCATCTGGGATTGCGGCAACGTCGGCATCATGGTGACCGCTGCCCAAGCGGATGTGATTGTCGTTGCAGGGCTTCGCCTCAACTGGCTGCTCCAGTCGGGCAACGTCATTCCGCCCACAACCAAGGTCGTGCGGATTGATATCGACCCGCACGAAATCGACCGGAACCGGCAGGCAGATGCCGGACTTGTCGGCGATTGCGGTTCCGTGCTGGGTCAGCTTAATCCACTGCTTAACAAAAAGGAGCACGGCGAATGGCTAACCATGCTGAAAGCAGCAAGCCTATCCATGATTGACGGTGAACTTAAAATTCGTCAGACGGCGTCCGAACCCATACACCAGATCCGCCTGGCTGCGCAAATTCAGAAATTCCTGGGCGATGATGCGCTCTATGTTGTTGACGGTGGCGACACTTCTTATTTCGGGCTTGTCGGGTTTATGTCCAAACATAAAGCCGGCGTTATCGGTTCATCTTCGGGTCTTCTCGGTTGCCTCGGTACCGGCATCCCCTTCGCTATGGCCGCCAAGCTGGCGCGGCCGGATATGAAGGTTTTACTGCTGAACGGCGACGGATCTTTCGGTTTTAATGCCATGGAGTTTGACACGATGGTGCGGCACAATATCCCGATTGTGTGTGTGGTGAATAACGACTGCGCCTGGGGCATGATCAAACACTCCCAGGAGATGTCCATTGGCCCCGAAAGGCTACAGTGCGCGGAACTGGGCACAAGACACTATGAAAAAATGGTCGAAGGTCTGGGCGGACACGGCGAATTTGTCACCAAAGACGAGGATATCATCCCCGCGCTCAAGCGTGCCTTTGAGTCCGGGAAGCCGGCCTGCGTGAATGTGATGACCGATCCGACCGTGACCAGTCCCGCAACGGTATTGTTTTATCAGGCGTTGAAGATGGAATAATAAAGATACCAGAAGATGCCCAAGGAGCCGTTCGATGAAAGCACTTCAATTTAATGTTAATGTGCCAAAATTTTTAATCATCCAAGTTCTGCGGCCCATCAGCGGAAGCTTCTGTTACCGGGGCCCATTCTCGACGGTTAAACTTGTCGATATGCCGGAACCCACGCTTCCCTCGCCTGCGTGGGTAAAGATAAAAACAAAACTCTGCGGGGTCTGCGGCAGCGACATCAACCTCCTTTTCCTGAAGGATTCGCCGACAGCCTCACCCTTCACATCCTTTCCCTGCGTGCCGGGACACGAAATCTGCGGCGAGATTGTGGAAACCGGCAGGGAGGTTGAAAATTGCAAAACCGGCGATCTGGTTACCATCGTTCCCGCCCTCAACTGTTATGCACGCGCTATCTCGCCCGTATGCCGGAGCTGTGCCGCGGGATTAACGGCCAATTGCGATAATTTCGCCGAAGGCGCTTTCTCTCCTGGGATGTTCACCGGCATCTGCAAAGACATCAACGGCGGGTTTGCCGAGTATATCGTGGCACATAAAAGCCAGGTCTACGTTTTACCAGCCGGCGTATCACCGGAATCGGCAACGCTTACGGAACCTTTGGCTGTGGGTTTGCAGGCTGTGCTGGACAACCGGCCGGAGGACACGGACAAGGTACTGGTTATCGGCGGCGGCGTCATTGGCACCATGGTGGTTAAGTGCATGCGCGCGCTGGACAGCGACTGTGATATCACCGTTGTCGAACCATCTACTTTCGCGGCGGAGTATGTGAAGCAATGCGGCGCTAACCGGACAATCAAAGGCGGAATCATCGACACCGCCGTGGAGATTGCCGGTGGCCGTGCCTATCAACCGCTGTTGGGCCAGCGCGTAGTAATGGGCGGCTTCGATAAAGTCTATGATACAGTGGGGCATGCCGACACATTGAATACGGCGCTGCGCGTCACGGCCACAAACGGCACGCTTTCCGTTATCGGCATCGGCAAGGAGGTAAAACTGGATCTCACGACTTTGTGGCTCAAGCTGCAGACCGTTAAAGGTTGTTACGGCTACCGTTATAACAATATCGCGGGAGCCAGGAAGCATACATTTGAAATGGCCATTGACCTGATTTCATCAAAAAAAATACAGGTGGATAACATGCTTACCCACAAGTTCCCGCTGGAGAAATACCGGGAATTGATCGAGGTCAACGTAAAGAAAGACGCCAACCGGGCAATGAAAACCGCTGTCAGTTTTGATTAGGAAAGGAGACATCCATGAAACAACCGGATATTAGCAGCATCAGCCGCATGAAACTTCCCAGCGTAAACCAGATCGGCATCCTTGTGAAGGACATCCCGGAGGCTGTGGCCTATTATACAAAACTCCTCAACATCGGGAACTGGTACCGCTCAAACACTATAAAACATGAAACCATCTATCGGGGAAAACCCATCAACGTCGAAGCAGATATCGTACTCGCATTTCAGGGCGGCGTGGAGATAGAGCTTATTCAGATAAAAAGCAAAGAGGAAAACGTTTATTCGGATATGCTCGCGAAAAGCGGCGGCGGCATCCATCATCTCGGGTTTACTGTAATGGGTTACGACGACAAGCTCAAAAAGATGAAAGCAAACGGCATTGAAGTACTCCAGTCCGGCGTCATCACCACAAAAGGCTCCGCTATAACCCGGTATGCTTATCTCGACACCATCAAGCAGTGTGGCATTATATCGGAATTTATCGCTACAACGCTGATAGGGCTCCCAATGCCGCATTGCAAGCTTATCATGGATATAGGCTGCATCACCGGCGATGTGGAACGTGTTAAAGTATAAGTTTGGTCAAACTAAAAAGCATTATCAGTCAGCACGGATCTCTTTCCTTGTGTGACCCTGCGTGACCCCGCGTGACCTTTAGGTTATTTAGGTTATAAGTTGAGGAAGCCGGCAATGACGCCACACTTCGCATTTTGTGGTCAATATTTCATTGACATACGAGATTAATTTTTTTATATTAGCATACAAAAAAAGAAAATTCACATATTGATAATTTTATGAAGATAAAAAAATCGATTGTTGGTTGTTTTCTCTTTTCATCTTTTCCCTACTGGTATCCGTAACTGCGATTTTTCAACAATCCGCGGCTGCGGATGATGATTATGCCGGTATAGACGTATGCCGGGCCTGTCACCAAAAAAACTATGATAATTATCTGAAATCAACACATTCCAAAGCGGCAATTCCAGGAAACCCGGCCAATAAAAATGCCTGCGAATCCTGCCATGGTCCGGGTCTCGCGCATGTGCAAAAAGCCGGCGCGAAGGGAACGGGCATGATTGCCTTCAGTAAAAAAGAAAATCCGGAAATGAGGCAGGCGAGATGTCTTGCCTGCCATCAGGATTCAACAGCCGTGCCTTTCTGGAATCTGAGCAAGCATAAAATCAACGGAGTTTCATGCAGTGACTGCCACAGCGGGCACTCCGGAACGAAAAACAATTTAAAAATGGCCGAACCGGCGCTTTGCTTCACCTGCCACGCCGATATCAAAGCCCAAGCCAACAAACAATCGCACCATCCGATGAAGGAAGGTCTGATAAAATGCACCCAGTGTCATGACCAACACGGCTCATCAGGGCCAAAGATGGTTAAGGCGGATACGGTAAATGAACTCTGTTTCAAGTGTCATGCCGAAAAGCGCGGGCCATTTCTGTGGGAACATCCGCCGGTTGCCGAAAATTGTCTGACTTGCCATGTGCCTCACGGCAGCAATCATGGAAAGCTTCTGTCTTCGAAGCCGCCATTGTTGTGTCAGAGCTGCCACGACGCCACTCGACATCCCGGAACAATTTACTCCAGGTTTGAAACATTCCCCGGTTCTGCTACATCCGGGAAAAACAGGATAATTGCCCGCGGCTGCCTGAACTGCCATACCAACATTCACGGAAGCATGGGGCCATCGGTGAGGGGGCAGCGTTTTGTCCGGTAAAAGGTGCAATTATGAAAAAACAAATATTTTTATCATTTCTTTTATCAGGTTTGTTCTCCTTGAGTCCGGCCTTTGCCCAGGAGCAGGAGCAAGAGGATAAATTTTCCGGCGAAATCAGCGCGCAGGGCACTTTAACCCACGTCAACGGCAGCAAGGCTAAGTTCAACGAATACGGAGACATTCAGAATGGTCTCTATGGCGACGTTAAAATCAAATATGATGATGATAAATATTATGTGGATTTCTACAGCCGTAATATGTTCTACGATACACAGAGTTATGACCTGGAGGGTGGAAAATGGGGTGACTTCAAATTCAACATTAACTATAATGAAATCCCTCACAACTTCACCTACGATGCAAAAACATTTTATTCGGACGTAGGGACTAACAATCTGACCTATCCCACCCATCCGCCCAGCACCGATACCAGCACTTGGAATACATTTGATTACTCAACAAAACGTAAAAATTACGGCGCCGGATTCAAGCTTGATGTTTTGAAACCTTTTTTTCTGGATTTCTCCGCTGCTGTAGATGAGCGTGCGGGCATTTATCCCATCGGTGCAGCAGGAACATCACCAGGCGGTATTTCCTTGGAGCTTCCAGCGCCGATTGATTACAAAACGAACAGCATCAATTTGCTTGCCGGATATGTCCGCAACCCCCTATTCATTTCTCTGGGCTATTTCTACAGTAACTTCACCGACTCCAACACGAGCTTTAATTTCCGCAACCCCGCAACAATCAATACAGCGTCGGCGACGGATACATATTCGCTGCCGCCGGATAACCAATTCTATAAGATCAATCTCAAGGGCGCGCTCAAATTGCCTTTAAACAGCAAGTTTAATGTTGATCTGGCTACAGCCGATGCCAAATCGGATGCTGTATTGCGTAATTCATATGTGGACGATGTCGCTGGGGGACTGAGAAACATCAATTTAAATACTCCGTTCTTTAACGGCGAAGTCATTACAAACAACATCGCCACTTCAGTCACGTCAAAGCCACTGTCTTTCCTCGATGCCAAACTTTTCCTTAAATATGACGACCGGGAAAATAAATCGGATGTTATTACAATAACGGATGCAACCCAGACGCCCGCAACTTTCAACAACACCCTATTCAACTACCGGAGAGTGAAATACGGCACGGAACTTGGTTTCCAACTGCCGGCAAACTTTTATTTCCTCGGCGCTTACAATCATTCAACAATAAGCAGAGAGAGAGAAGACATTCCTGACAACAGGGATGATCTCTTCAGCGCCGAACTGAGATGGAAGGGATTTGATTTACTTACCGCCCGTTTTGGATATGAAAGACTGGACAGAAGAGCGGAATTCCAGATGACTGACCCGACCAATATTGAAACCTTCATCAGACGTTTTGATGCCGCCGGTAAAAGCCGGAATACCTATAAGGCCAACCTGGACTTTTTCCCCACCGATAACTTCAGCATCAGCCTTGGTTACAAGCACAGGGAAACGAATTATCCGGATACTGTTTTAGGACTGACCGGTGACAGGGGTGATGAATTCCTAGTCGATGTCGATTATCTGATCAATAAGCAAATCAGGTTATTCGGCTCTTTCGATTATGAATACGTCCGGCAGGACCAACTCCAGCGGCAGACAACAGGAGCCGTTGACCCGTCACTGCCGCCGACACCGGCAAACTTCAACTGGACGGCAGCGCAAAAAAGCGAAAACTACAGTTACACGGCAGGCGCTGAAATATTTATAGTTCCGGAAAAAATTACTTTGCTGCTCCAATACAGTTATCTGCAGGCAGATGGTTCCGTCGATTACACTTATCTGCTGGGTGCAAATCCACTTCCCGCGGGCAGAACTCAGGACAATATCGATCTTTCCAACTGGGATGGCTACAAGCTTTCCTATTTTTGCATCAAACTCTCCTATAATGTGACAAAAGTGCTATCCGTGGCTGCGGGTTATGCCTTCGAAAAATATGATTATAATGATGCACAGTATGATGGGTACCAATATGTTCCAGCCACCACCGGATCGAACGGGGCATATTTGACGGGAGCATACAATAATCCTTCTTATGAATCCAACGTGGGATTTGTAACGCTCTCCTACCGTTTTTAAACGAGGGGAGTGAACTACACATTCCTTCAGCAGGAGGATATAATTATCGCGAGCGATATCGGAGAATCTTAGCTTATGCATGTACTGCGGCCTCTGTATGTAGTTTTGGCTATTGCGGCGATCATTTTAATCGCCAGGAGCATTTGGATACCCTCTGATTTCGGAATTCATGAACGGGGGTATACATATGGATGGTACCGGCAATCCAATATTGAGGAATGGAAAAATTTTACGGTAAAATATCAAGGCCGGGAGTTCTGCGTGGCCTGCCACGTAGCGCAGGTGCAAAAGCTTGCTCCCGCAAAGCATAGAAATATTGAATGTGAAAACTGTCACGGACCNNAGGTGAACAGGAGAGATTTTATAAAATTGACCATAAAAGGGACCGCCGCCTTGGTGCTGGTCAAAGGACTGGACGGAATTTTCCGGCCCCACGATGTCCAGGCCCGGACATCGCCACTTCGCTTTGTATTTCTCGTTGATACCTATAAATGTATTGGCTGCGGCTTCTGCGTAAAAGCCTGTAAGCTGGAAAACGAAATCCCCTTTGATGCCGGTGTTTCCCGGACCTGGATTGAACGATATGTCGTAACCTCAGAAGGAGATGTGTTCGCCGATACTCCTAAAGAGGCGCGATACGGATTTACTACCGGCCGGATCGATCTGGGGCGTGGTAAGTTTAAAGATATTCCCCAGGAAAAAATAAAAAAGGCTTTTTTTGTTCCCAAACTCTGCAACCAATGCGAAAAGCCTTCCTGTGTCCAGGTATGTCCGGTGGGCGCAACTTACCAGAATGCCGACGGTGTGGTGCTGGTGGACCGGAAGTGGTGCATCGGCTGCGGTTACTGTATAATGGCCTGCCCGTACGGCATGAGATTTTTCCATCCAATCCATCGCGTGGCAGATAAATGTAATTTCTGTTATCACCGGATTAACCAGGGCCTGCGGCCGGCTTGCGTCCAGGCGTGTCCGACAGGGGCAAGGCAGATCGGCAACATCAAAGACCCCGGAGATCCGGTGGAAAACGTCATCCGCACACAACAGGTAGCAGTCCACAAACCGGAATATGGAACTAATCCCCAGGTTTACTATATAGGGCTTGGCGAAGAGGTGAGGTAAAAATGGTTCTGGAATCATTATGGACGGTCAAGGAACTTTTCGTTTATCCCAATGAGTACATTTATTGGGCCATTCAAATTGTAATGTATCCCTTCATGACAGGGCTCGTGGCTGGTGCTTTTGTCCTTTCCTCCCTGTATCATCTTTTCGATATAAAACCGCTGAAGGAAATCGCCAGATTCGCCCTGGTTTTTTCTTTCGCCCTGCTGATGGTTGCGCCCTTGCCTCTCCTGTTGCACATTACGCAACCTGAAAGAAGTTTCTATGTTGGTCTTACTCCGCACTTTACTTCGGCTATCGCCGCCTTTGGCGTAGTGCTGTTTGTTTATGGATCGGTCGTCGCCGCCGAACTGTGGTTTCTTTTTCGGAAGCATCTGGTGGAAGTATCATTAGAACTCAAAGGCAAGACGAATAAGAGCCTGGCCGAAAAAATAAAATATATGGTACATGTGATTCTTACCCTCGGCGCTATGGATGTAAGTGATGCCAGCCTGAAGCTGGACGCGAAAGCCATCAAAGTTTTGGCGGGAGTTGGTGTACCTATTGCCTGTTTCCTTCACGGGTACGCTGGTTTCATCTTCGGCTCGGTAAAAGCCAACGCCCTGTGGATGACCCCCCTCATGCCGGTTATTTTTATCATGTCGGCCATTGTTTCCGGCGTCGCTCTCTGCATGCTGATCTACATTATCATCATGGAAATGAAAAAATTTGTCGCTTCCCGGAAAAACGATACCGCCGCCCCCTCTACACTCAAGGAAATTAAAAGCAAGGAAATAAGCACGGTACAGACGTCTGTGAAATATCTTATTTTTTTCATGATATTCTCGATCAGTCTGGAGCTATTGGATCTGGTCTTTCGCGGTTACACGGCAGTAAAATCGTGGGACATTCTGAGGAATGTCATCTATGGGACAGATTTTATTAATATCTTCCTGCTCCAATATCTCCTGGGAAACCTGGTACCCTTCATCCTCCTTCTGCTCCCTGGCTTGAAAATCCGCAGACTAATCCCGGCGCTTTTGCTGGTGCTTTTCGGGGTCTTCATGATGAGGTGGAACGTGGTCATCGGCGGCCAGTCTTTTTCTTTGACTTTTTCCGGGTATATGGATTACCAACTGCCCATCATTCCCCACAGTCTGGAAACCTTTAAAGAGGGCCTGGGCGGTGCTCTGCTCATCGCGGTGCTACCCTTTATCTTCTTCTGGCTTCTTAATAAGATTTTTCCCGTGCTGCAAACGAAAGGACCGGATTGAAAAAATTAAAAAGCGGACAACTTTCGTGGGAATATCTTCCCGATTTGTTTACTCTTTAAAATTTAACTTTACGAGTTATTACTGGTAGTATAGTATTGAAACGGTTCTAATAAATCAGGCTGCTAAACTAAAAAGCTGCCATCATCTGACTAAAATTTGGAGGTATTATGAAAAAATCAACAATCTGGTTTTTGTTTATTTTATCCGTCGTCGGATGGGTGCTTTTCGGAGTGACAATGATTTTTTCCGGCAGCACGGCCTTGGCAGCGCCAGACGGGGCAAACCTTTATGCCCACCATTGCGGCGCTTGTCATCCCCACGGCGGAAATAAAATCAATCCCGCTATACCGCTTACAGGTTCAGCCAAGACTAAAAGTCTTGCCGCCTTTACCGCTTATAATAGGAATCCTTTAAAAGCCGATGGATCAAAAGGCGTGATGCCTGCTTTTCCCAAGGATAAAATCTCCGATCAAGAGATGAAACTCATTTATGATTACTCTTTGACATTGCCGGGAACCAGCAAGTAATCTTTAAGCATTCGTGATCAAAGTATGAACGATTTGAGATTCGGTATACTATTTGATTCGAAATATATTGGATGGTAGGTTTCATTAAACATTAACGCATACAAGGAGCATGTTAGTTGTCGATAGAGAAGCACTCCCTGTGGTCATTTTTTTCTTCCGTAAAACTGACAATTACCCTTCTCGGTTTAATTGTCCTTCTCTTCATTGCCGGCACTTTCATACCTCCACATGATGTTGTTCAAACATTTGCCAATCAGCTTTCACCGACAGCAGCTAAGGTTTTTCTCTTTTTTCGTTTGTCCGATCTTTATCATTCTTCGCTATTCTACATCCTGATGACCCTTCTATCGATTAATCTTATAATCTGTTCCATAAATCGTTTACCTGCTTTATGGAAGCAATACAAAACTCCGTATTTTCCGGAACCGGCCGGTCTTTTCGATAATCTTCCGCAGAGCCGGATTATTACGGTAGATAAAGAAATCAGCAAAATAAAACCAATCGTAGAATCATGCCTGAAAAAAAATTATGGTCATATCAGCGAAATTGAGGAGAGGAGAGGATACTTTTTTTATGCCCAACGGGGTCGTTTCTCTCTTTTGGGCGTTTACATTGTTCACCTGAGCATTTTAATAATGATTGCCGGAGCGATTATCGGCTCCATCTTTGGCCTTGAGGCCGATATCAATATTAAAGAAGGCGAATCTGTCAATGTTGCCAATCTGACAAAAGGTAATGGATTATATAAGCTGGATTTTTCTGTCCGCTGCGATAAATTTACTGTTGAGTTTTATAAAGACGGCTCTCCTAAAACTTACCGTTCCGACTTGAGCTTTATCAAAAATGGACAAGTTGAGCGGCAGGGAACGCTGCTGGTCAATCACCCCCTCACCTTCAACGAGTTCCGTTTCTACCAGTCCACCTATGGTATAGCGCCTGAAATCAAGGCAATAGTTACGTACACTAATGCCGGTAAGAAGGGCGGCTCGATGACACTCGCCGCAGGAGATACCTTTGATTTGCCGGAGAGCAAAGCCAGGGGCTTTGTCTTACGTGTTGAAGAAAATATAATGCATATAGGACCGGCCATAAAATTGAAAATTGTTTCACAAAAAAAGAGTATCCAGTTCTGGGTTTTTCAGCAACTTGACCAGATCATCGCCATGAATCCCAACCTCTTGACTAAAATGCCTATGTTCAATCCCGGCCTTTTCCAACCGTTAGTGTTTTCGCTTAACCGTATAGAACAAACTTATTATACTGGTTTGCACCTCGTCCGTGACCCCGGCGTTCCCCTTGTTGCGCTGGGAGGATTACTCATGGTCGCAGGTTTAATTGTCGTCTTTTTTATTCAGTATCAACGTTTATGGGTTTTCATGGAACAAGAAGACGCAAAAATCAGCATTAGTATTGCGGGTCGAAGCAACCGGAATAATCAGCAACTGCAAAAGAAAATAGATTATTTGTGCAAACGAATTAACGAGGAGATAAAAGCATGAACCACACGCTGATTTTAAGCTGGGTGACTTTTGTCTATTTCGCTTCCTTTGTCTTATATTTATTCAGGTTGATTATCGGAAAAGAAGTTTGGGGGCGAGCCGCTTCATTTTTAGCCTGGGCGGGACTCATCGCGCAAACAATTGCCCTGATTTTAAGATGGAAAACCTCTTACGATCTGGGCATGGGACATGTGCCACTGGCCAATCTTTACGAATCAATGGTCTTTTTTGCCTGGGCTATTATTCTGATTTATCTGATAATTGAATGGCGGACTAAAAGCAAGATTATCGGAGTCTTTGTCGTACCAATAGCATTTCTGGCTATGGCTTATGCATCCATCGCGCCCGACATCAGCGATCGCATCAAACCGCTTATCCCAGCTTTGCAAAGCAATTGGCTCACAAGCCACGTCGTAACCTGTTTTATGGGTTATGCCGCCTTTACCGTTGCTTTCGGCTGCGGGTTAATCTATCTGCTGAAAAATAAGGAAAAGGGTAATGTAGAAAAACCAGCGGGCTTTTCAGGGAAGCTCCCCGCTTTTGTAACACTGGATACATTAATTTATCAGAGCATCACTCTTGGTTTTGTTTTTCTCACCATCGGAATCATGACTGGTTCCATTTGGGCGCATTACGCCTGGGGCTCTTACTGGAGCTGGGACCCCAAAGAGACATGGTCGCTTATCACCTGGCTTGTATATGCAATTCTGTTGCATTCGCGATACGTACGAGGCTGGCGGGGAAAGCGTATGGCCATCCTTGCCATCATTGGGTTCGTCTGTGTCCTGTTCACATACCTTGGAGTCAACTATCTTCCCGGTTTGCATAGTTATCTCAAGGCATAAATCAATCTTAATAAAAACTTTCATAAGATTATAGGGCATGCGGCAAAGCTACCACCTTTCTTTTCTTGGTTCATTAGCAATTTTCTTTTCACAATCACTATGATATACTTAACTCAAACGTGAGGTGTTGGGATCAACTTATTCATATTGGAAACACTTCGGCGACTACGGGAGAAAGGAGCTTTCATGGAAACAATACATAAAACCGGATGTGTTCTCTGTGCCCAGAACTGCGGGCTTACAGTCGAGGTGGAAAATAACCGCATCGTCAAGGTGAAGCCGGATAAATCCAACGCCAGAAGTGAGGGCTATTTCTGCCGTAAGGGCATGAACATTTCCTATCACCAGCATAATGCCGACCGCCTTAAGTATCCCCTCAAGCGTGTTGGAAATAGTTTTGAGCGCATCTCCTGGGATCAGGCTATCGATGAGATCGCCGCCAAACTCAAAAACATTATCAGTCAGCACGGACCTCGTTGTTTCGCCTACATGGGCGGCGGTGGACAAGGCTGTCATTTTGAGGCAGCCTTTGGCGTACGATTGCTGCGGGGGCTTGGCTCCCAGTATCACTACAGCGCTTTGGCGCAGGAATTTGCGGGTGCCTTCTGGGTATGCGGCCGTACGCATGGCCGTCAGTACCTGCATGACCAGCCCGATGTGAACCAGACCGACCTCCTGCTGGTGCTGGGCTGGAACGGCATGCAAAGCCACCAGATTCCTCAGGCGCCGAGGCAACTCCAGCGTATCGCTAAAGACCCGGACAAACTCCTGATCGTTATTGATCCCCGTCTTTCGGAAACAGCTAAAATTGCGGATATCCATCTGCCTATCCGCCCCGGCACGGATGCCCTGCTCCTCAAAGCCATGATTGCCATCATCCTGAAAGAGGGTTGGGAAAATAAGGTTTATATAAAAAATCATACGTCAGGATTGGAACAAGTTATATCTTTGTTCCGGAATTTCGATACCCGCGCGGCCGTGAAGACTTGCCAGCTTGATTATGATCAGGTACGTGAGGTCAGCCGTCTTTATGCCACCCGTAAATCATCTCTGCGCTATGATCTGGGCATTTTTATGGGACGGCACAGTGGTTTGTCATCTTATCTTATAGTCATTCTTCAGGCCATCTGCGGAAGGCTCTGTGTCCCCGGCGGCAATGTTATCAACGGCCACATGATGCCCATTGGTTCCCATACAGACGAACGAAACCCCAAAGTCTGGCGAACCATGACCACAAACTCCTTTCCTGTTTGCGGCTGTTTCCCGCCGAATGTCATGCCGGAAGAAATTATGTCCGACAACCCTGAAAGGCTCCGGGCGGTTCTGGTCTCCGGTTCCAACCCGCTTCGTTCCTATGCGGATACTACGGCCTATGAAAACGCCTTTCGCCGTCTTGATCTTCTGGTGACAGCAGAACTTGCCATGACAGAAACGGCAACCCTCTCCCATTACGTGCTGCCTTCTCGGTCCGGCTACGAGTCATGGGATGGAACATTCTTTCCGCTCACCTATCCGGGCATTTTCTTTCAGATGCGGCGGCCGATTGTTGAACCGGAAGGAGAGCCACTGGAGCTGGGCGAGATCCATCTGCGGCTGGCCGATAAGCTGGGTTTGATTCCTCCTATTCCGGAGGGCCTTTACAAAGCCGCGGAAGAAAGCCATGCCGATTTTGCCAAAGCACTGATGGCGTATGCCATAGCCGAACCAAAAGCTTTAAAGAGCATGCCTTTTATTCTGGGAAAAACGCTGGGCAAGGCTATGGGCTCCGTCCATCTGGCAGCCCTCTGGGGTATGTTACAGGTCGCACCCAAGTCTTTCCACGAAAATGCCGCCAGCGCTGGATTCAAGCCGGGAGAAACGCTGGGGGAGGAAGTCTTTCAGCAGATTATCGATCATCCCGAAGGCATCTGGGTGGGAAAGGTTGATCCGGAAAATAATCTGACAAGCCTCAAGACGGACGACGGGAAAATTGGTCTGAACATCCCGGAGCTGATCGACGAACTCAAAAGCGTTGATGCGGAAAATGAGGAAGCGGCGCTGGTCATGGACTCCGGATTTCCGCTGGTGCTCATGGCCGGAAGGCACATCTCCACAAACGCCAACACGCTGATGCGCGATCCTGCCTGGAACGAAGGCAAGCGTACCTGCACATTGGCCATGCATCCAAACGATGCCGCGTCTCTGAAGTTAACCGATGGCCAGCAGGTTCGGGTGATAACCGAGGCTGGTTCCGAGGAGATTGAGTTGGAAGTGTCGGATACGGCGCATATTGGTCATGTGGTTATTCCGCACGGTTTCGGTCTTGTTTATAACGGCAGGAAATACGGAGCCAACGTGAACCGCCTGACCAAAAACACGCACCGGGACCAGTTCGGCACGCCCATACATCGATATGTCCCCTGCAGAGTGGAAGCGTTATAATATTGATCTAATACCAATTCTAAATCAAAGCGCTATTTTTGTTGGCGTCGTTGTCGGCTTTCTCAACGTATGTACAATACGCCTCGTCGCCTCCGCCTAGCCGCCTCAATATCATCTTTGATTTAGAATTGGTATAATACACCGGCAACAAGATATATAAATGGTGTCATTCCCGTCGCAAAGACATCGCGTGACCTGTAGGTTATTTAGGTTATTAGGGTAAATCCAGTAACGGGATCAAAAAGAGCGTTAATTTCACCCTTCCCAATATCATCACAAGCCTAGCCTAAAATGTGCCAATTATTTTTTTGACATACAGAAACATTGGGCTTATACTTTCATGAAATTTGTAGAAATCAAATAAGGGGTAAACATGCACGTATTTAAAAATGCCGATTTTATTTCCTGTGAAGATGAAAATCGTACTTTCAAATACCTTGTGGAAAAAGATGGAAAGATAATTTTTACCGGCGATCAATTGCCGGAGGTTTATTCCCGGGTTGAACCGGTAGACTTAAAAAACCGCTGCGTGGTTCCGGCCTTTGCCGATACTCACATGCACTTTTCCTCCTTTGCTTTTTTCAACTCCGGCCTCGATTGCAGAGACGTGCATGATTTTGCCGAGCTTGATGATCTGATTCGCAAATACATTGCTCTGGGCAAAAAAGAAAAAATGATTCTCGGTTTTGGTTGTTCCGCTCACACCGTAGCAGAAAAAAGACTCCCCGAAAGAGGTGATCTGGATAAGATTACCGGGCATCCGCTCATGATTGTAAAATATGATGGCCATGCCGCCGTGGGTAATACCGCGATGATTAATAAACTCCCCGCTTCTATTCTTGCCGATCCGGGATTTGACGCGAAAACAGGCTGGTTTTATCTTAACGCGTTTTACAGAGCGGTCAACAGCATTTCGCAATCTGTATCCCTGCCGGCTCTTTTCAATAATATGATCGCCGGCAGCGATTATCTTGCCCGCAAAGGGATTTCGCTGGTGCATACAGCGGAAGGGGTCGGCTTTCCGCTGGATTTAGATGTAGATATAGTGAGATTTGCCAACCGGGGGCTGCCGCAAAAGTTTCACGTTTTTTTCCAGACGATGAATATCAAAAAAGTACTGAGCCGCAAATTGCCCTGTATTGGAGGTTGCTTTGCCACTGCCCTGGATGGCTGCTTCGGTTCCGAAGACGCCGCGCTGAAAGAACCCTATTCTAATAATCCCGGAAGTTTTGGCACGCTCTTTTATTCGCAGCAACAAGTAAATGATTTTGTCAAAGCGGCAAATCGCAGTGGTTTGCAGGTCGCCATGCATGTTATTGGCGATGCGGCAATCGAACAGGCCCTGACAGCTTTTGAATTGGCATTGAATGACTTTCCCCGTAAAGACCACCGGCATATCCTGATTCACGCTGATCTAATGAACCACGAAACGATCGAAAAGGCGGCCAAACTGGGGCTCTGCGTTGCCCTGCAAACACCATTTCTACATTGGCAGCAGGAACCGATGGGATATCTGCAACATATTTTAGGAGACCGTATTAAGAACCTGATTCCTTTAAGGAGTATGCTGGATGCCGGGTTAGTCATCGCGAGTGGCTCTGATGCTCCATGCACTTTGCCTGATCCCATCGCGTCAATTTACGCGGCCTGCAATCATCCTAATCCTCAGGAATCTGTCCCGGTGCTCGATGCCTTGCGCATGCATACCTCGACCTGCGCCTGGCTTTCCTTTGATGAAAACAAGCTCGGAACTCTGACGGATGGCAAATTGGCTGATTTTGTCGTGCTGGATCAAAATCCTTTGAAGATACCGGTTCAGAAGTTAAACAATGTTAAGGTAGAAGCCCTTTATTTGAAGGGCGAGAAATATGACGGGCAGAAGAATCGCGGCAGCGCCGGTCTTTTTTTCGATTCCCTGAAAAATGTATACCCCTCATAAGAAAGACAATGTCACGAAGACCTGAATGTTGGATGAATGTTCTAAGAATATTCTGGAAAACGGGGTGCATCTTTTACTCTTGACATTTGCCGCTATGCGGCCCAATTCCTAACTTATAATTCATCTCTTTAGCAGGGTATGGTTTTAGGATAGACAGCAGACCCGCGACATCAACCACATCGCTGTCCAGCCAAACTATTCCCTGTTCATTGGATAAGATAACCGGCATGCGATCATGAACAGGCGCAATCAGTTCGTTGGCATCGGTGGTAATGATTACGCAGGTATTGATTTCCTTCTTGTCCGGCGATATCCATGTTTCATAAAGACCTGCAAACCCGAAAGGCCGGCCTGACTTCAGATAAAAATACAGCGGCATTTTGCTTTTGCCTTCCCTCTTCCACTCGTAAAACCCGTCAGCAACGATCAAGCACCGCCTTTTTTTGAAAGCATCTCTAAAGCTTGGTTTCTTATCCACTGTTTCCGCGCGGGCATTAATCAGCTTGCTGGCAATCGAAGGGTCTTTCGACCATGATGGAATCAGTCCCCACCTGAAACAGACTAATTGATTTTTTCCGTTGTGATTAATTACAGCAGGGATTAATTGGTTGGGCATTATATTCCAACTCGGTTGGTGTTCACATGATATATCCTGAATATTGAAATTCTTTTGTATATTTTTCAAATCGGTTATCAGTACAAATCTTCCACACATATCTTTATCCCCCGTAGTTGAGATTATAAGTTATTATACCATTTATGAATCAAAGATGATATTGAGGCGGATAGGCGGAAGCAACGAGGTGTATGTGAGCCACGCCATAATGGTGTAGCTCACCGGTAAGGAAATGANNCTGTTTTTATTGTGCCCCCTTGGTGGATGCACTCCCGGAAGTACATACGTTCCCGAAGCCGACAACGACGCTAACAAAAATAACGCTTTGATCGGAAGCGCATTCCCGTTAGGAGAGCGCATAATAAATGGATATCTACATTACCGAGAATTTTCGCCAGTATGGCGGAAACTTCCTTTAGAATTGGTATAAATTGTAATAAGGACACTATGCAGTTGATTATCATCAGACACGGAGAAACGCTTTGGAATAAAGAGGGACGGGTTCAAGGGATAAGCGATGTTGAGTTAAGCACTGTCGGAATTGAACAGGCACGGCTTCTGGCCTTATCCCTGAAAGATCATCCCATCAGAGTGATCCATACCAGCCCGCTGAAAAGAGCGCTGAAAACAGCGGAGGTTATCAACGAGTCCCATCGAAAGGAAATTCATACTCATAATGACCTAATGGAAATAGACGCGGGAGACTTTGAAGGTGTTTCCTATAAGAAACTTGTAGCCTGCGAAAAAGATTTTCTGAACAAATGGATTGCTGACCCGGCTTCTGTCAAAATGCCCAACGGAGAATCATTTACTCAACTTCAGGATCGTGCATGGCGCGCTATGGAAAGAATCATTAACAAAGAAGAAAACGCATTGGTAGTTGCCCACAACTTCACCATTGCGGCTATTATCTGCCGTATAAGAGGCATCAGCCTCAACGAATTCCAAAGTTCCTGTGTAGGCAATGCTTCCAAGACGATCGTCAACTTTCAAAAGGATGGTATGTTCATCGAAACGTTTGATGATCGCAGTCATCTTCAGGAAGACATTAAATCATCGGGATGATTTAATGTAAGAAATGACAGAGGATGACTGGATTTCTGGATTCGCCGGTCTAGAAACTGTGTCACAATGCCTTTGCGAGGGAAAGTAACGACCGAAGCAATCTCATATCTAATTTACATCATATAGATTGCCACGTTCACTGTCGTGCCCTCACACGCTTCGATCGGGGCTTTGACTCACCGCAATGACAAATTGTAAAATACACATTAGTGATGGTATTCCAGTCGAGGCAGTAGATAAAAATTACGTGCTGTGTTAGAAGAGTGTTATGTCAATTTGGAATCAGAAAAGTAAAATACTTGTAACTTGTCCGAAGGGCGTCTCGCCTTATCTCAAGAAAGAGATCGAGGCGTTGGATTTTCCGGTTCTGGCGGAGCTGGACACGGCAATTCAAACCGAAGGAACTCTCCAGGACACCCTGATTCTCAATCTGCATCTGCGCGCTGCCCAGCGAGTCCTCTACCAACTGGAGAGATTAATAGTCAATACACCGGAAAACCTCTACAGAAAAATCAAATCTATTGAATGGGAAAATCTCCTTCATGATTCCGGCAAGGCGGCCTATGTTTGCGTAACCTCGATTGCCGATAACCCGCTGATTACCGATTCCCGCTTTGTCAATGTCAAGGTCAAGGATGCCATTGTAGATCGAATGCGCGATAAATGCGGCAGCCGGCCTGATTCCGGCCCGGATAAAGACAAAGCCGTTGTTCATGTGTATTGGAAAAACGATCAGGCCGATGTTTATCTGGATACTTCGGGTGAGCGTCTCTCTCTGCGCGGATACCGCAAGATTCCCCTGCAAGCGCCCATGCAGGAAACATTGGCGGCGGCAGCGATTATGGCTACCGGCTGGAAGGGCGAGAGAAACTTTATCAACCCTATGTGCGGCAGTGGAACTTTGGCCATTGAAGCCGCATACATCGCTTTAAATCGAGCCCCGGGCCTGATGCGGAATAATTACGGCTTTATGTTCATCAAAGAATTCCCTGAAGAATTCTGGCAGGAACTGCGCAAAAAAGCCAAAGCCAATGCCCGAAAAATATTGCCGGCAAAAATCATTGCCACGGATATTGATAAAACGGCGGTGATTGCCGCCAAACAAAACGCGCAAACAGCCGGAGTTGATCACCTGATCGAATTTAATACCTGTCCTTATGAAGAGACCCCCATCCCGGAAGGCGGCGGAATAATCATTTTAAATCCCCCCTACGGCGAGCGAATGGGCGGTATCAATACCAAGCCGCATTCGAAAGATTTTCGCAGTAGCAGGGAAGCGGCTGTACAGGGTCGTAAAATTATTCTTCGCAAATCATTCGACAGGCAGGATAAAGGCGGTCACATCAAGGCAAGTGATTTCCAGATACTGGAAGCGACTTATCAAGGCATCGGCGATTTCTTCAAAAAGATTGGCGGCGGTTACAGCGGCTATATTTTTACCGGCAATTTAGAGATGATCAAGAAAGTGGGTTTGAGAACCAAACGACGAATTATTTTCTATAACGGCGAAATCGAATGCCGTCTTCTCGAATACGAGCTCTACACAGGCAGTATGAAACACGGACAAAATGGCCTTGATGACGCGTTAAAAAACTAAATGGCCATCTTATTTCTCAAAATGACGGACACCCTGATACATCCTTATATTCCGCCATCGATACCACACCCCACGCATGGGGGTCAATATTCCTTTGACATACAGGGCCGTTCTTTTTATACTCCTTTCCATCATAAGAAATGTTTTATCAAAGCGATTCGGCAAGTTTCTCCGCGTCGGATAATAATTAATTGATTAATTACTTATTAATATGCTACGAGTTTCACCAACAAAATATAATGGGTGTATTTTTATAATAAAGGAGGATATTTCATGGGAACAAAAAATGAAGTCAAGGCTTTAATTCCCCGTTGGATTCCATTATTAGGGGGAGTTTTAGGTTCGACTACCTGCGGTGCGTTGCTTTATGCATGGAGCGTGTTTATCAAACCTTTGAACGCTGAATTCGGCTGGAGTCGCGCGGATATTTCTTTGGCTTTTTCAATTTGTGTTTTGGCGTTTGGCCTCATCACTGTCGTTTCCGGTAAATTGAGCGACAAATATGGCCCCCGGATAGTTGTCGCGATCGGCGCGGTTATTTTGGGCATCGGTTTTGTTTGCGCAGGATTCATAACCAGCAAAACACAATTGTATTTGACATACGGGCTGCTTGCCGGCTTGGGCGGTGGTATGGTTTACCTGCCGCCTATTGCCACTGCGCCTAAATGGTGGCCGGACAGAAAAGCTCTGGCGACCGGTTTTGCCGTTGTGGGTTTAGGTTTAGGCTCTTTTATCATGGCGCCGCTGGCCACTTATCTTATTAACAATCCTAATTACGGCTGGCGTTACGTCTTTTATTTTGTCGGCACAGCCATGGGAATTATGGGACTTCTCTCCGCTTTTTGTCTTAGCAATCCGCCCAAAGGCTGGAAACCAAAAGGCTGGAATCCGCCCGCCCCGCCAGCGGGTGCCGCAATTGTTAAGGAGACAAGGGACTACACCTTCAGCGAAACCACCAAAACGCCGCAATTCTGGATGCTTTATGTCGGCTACTTCTGCGGGGCATTTGCCGGTTTGATGGTCATCGGCCATATTGCCGGACATGGAATTGATTCCGGCCTACAGCCGATGCAAGCCGCGATGGTCGTCAGTACCCTGGCAGTATTCAACGCCCTCACCCGCGTCCTGATCGGCTACGCGGCGGATAAATTCGGCGCTAAAGCGTCTCTGGTAACAATCATGGCTCTGCAAGTCGCCGCGATGGCGCTGCTTTATCCCGCCGGTAAAGAGGTTGTTTTCCTGGGAGTGATTGCCGCGTTAATCGGCTGGAATTACGGCGCTATGTTCACACTGTTCCCCTCAACCTGTTTGCAGTATTACGGACCGACTTCACAAGGCTCCAACTATGGCCTGTTATTTACCTCTTTCGGTTTTGCCGGACTTTTCGGCCCCTATGTCGGCGGCATGCTGAAAGATATAACCAAATCATACTATGTGCCTTTTATTGTCGGCGCGGTTGTAGTTGCCATATCCGTAGTTATGATTGCCCTAGTGAAGGCGCCACCGAAGAAACACGTATAATTTCCAGAGTTAATTAACCAAAGAGAATGTCCAAAAGAAATTGCCGGCAAAAATCATCGCCACGGATAGTGGAGCCCCCTCCGGCAGGAGCCGGAGGCTCCCTATAATAACGCGACCTCCCGCGAGCTATGGCGCATTCCTCCCCCGGCTGGAGCCGGGGGATTCCAAGTCGCGGGATTGATCAAACGGCCGTGATCGCCGCCAGGCAAAACGCGTAAACAGCCGGAGTTGATCACCTGATCGAATTTAATACTTGCCCCTATGAAAAAACTCCTATCCCGGAAGACGGCGGGATAGGAGTTTTAAATTCCCCTACGTCGAGCGCATGGGCGGTATCAATACCAAGCCGCATTCGAAAGATTTTCGCGGCAGCAGGGAAGCGGCGGTTACAGCGGCTATATTTTTACCGGTAATTTAGAGATGATCAAGAAAGTGGGTTTGACAACCAAACGACGAATTATTTTCTATAACGGCGAAATCGAATGCCGCCTTCTCGAATACGAGCTCTACGCAGGCAGTATGAAACACGTTGCACCTAGCGAACCGGCGCCCGCTGAAATCTAACATTCACGGGCATGTACTCTCAGCGCGGTCATTGGCGCCGCACCCCAAATTTTGCGGCCAAGATTTCCTTGACATGCAACACTCTTCCTTACATATGATGCAACTGCAAGTAGAATGTGCCTATTTCCACCCTGAAAAGCGTACAAGCGAATTGGTATAAATCGAACTATTTGATAATTAAGCATGTTGTGGTATAGATACGCAGTCCTTCACTAAAACATACAGGTGATTACGTGACCGCTATTTCTGACTATCTCAAGAAAATCGAAAAAGCCTACAATGCTGGTAATGCCACCGAGCATACACACCGCCCTGCCCTGAAAGAATTAATTGAAAGCTTTGCCGCCGGAATCACGGCAACCAATGAACCGCGCCGGGTTAAGTGCGGCGCTCCCGATTTCATTGTCACAAAAAAACAAACCCCGCTGGGCTATATTGAGTGCAAAGATATCGGCAAAACGCTTACCGAAGTGGAACGTACAGACCAGATAAAACGTTACCGGGAATCTCTGGGTAATCTCATTTTGACTGATTATCTGGAGTTTCGGTGGTATGTTGCAGGACAATATCGATTAACCGTGCAACTGGCAGCGGCTGCGGATGGCAGGATTAAACCGGTTAAAAATGCCGAACAATCCTTACAGGAATTGTTTACCGCGTTTCTGACCACCAGCACCCCGACCGTCAATTCGCCCAAAGAACTGGCCGTCCGCATGGCGGCTCTGGCCAGACTCATTCGAGATATCATGAAAGCGGCTTTCAATGAAGAAGACCTGACGGATGATGAACCCGATCCACTGCATGAACAACTCGATGGCTTTCGCAAAGTTTTGATTCATGATCTTTCGCCTGCGCAGTTTGCGGATATGTACGCGCAAACCATCTGCTACGGTCTTTTTGCCGCCCGCTGCAACGCTGATAGCGCTGAGCGTTTCACCCGCAGAATGCCGGATTTGATCTGCCCAGGACTAACCCCTTTCTGCGCAAAATGTTCGACTATATCGCCGGAGTAAATCTTGATGAACGGATCGTCTGGGCAGTCGATGATCTTGCCGAACTTTTGCATCATACGGATATGGAAGCCATCCTCAAAGATTTCGGCAAACACACCAGGCAGGAAGACCCTGTTGTGCACTTCTATGAAACCTTTCTTGCCTCTTATGATCCCAAGATGCGCGAAGCACGAGGCGTTTACTACACGCCGGAGCCGGTTGTCTCTTACATTGTCCGCAGCATCGACCATATTCTGAAAACAGACTTTAAGCTCAAAGACGGCTTGGCCGACGCCACAAAAATCAAAGTCCCGCAGACGACCGGCAAAAAGAAAATAGATGTGCATAAAGTTCAGATACTTGATCCGGCCACAGGTACTGGCACATTTCTCTATGGCATTATTGACCATATCTACAATGACTTTAAAGACGACAAAGGCATGTGGTCTAGCTATGTGTCGCAGCATCTATTGCCGAGGCTCTTCGGCTTTGAATTGCTCATGGCCCCGTATGCCGTCGCGCACATGAAGCTGGGCTTGCAACTAAAACAATCAGGCTATGATTTTCAATCAGCCGAACGTCTGCGGATTTATCTGACGAACACTTTGGAAGAAGCCCACGCCATGGCTGGCTTGCCGCTTTTCACCCAATGGATCGCCGAAGAAGCCAATGCCGCGAGCGACATCAAAAAAGATGCGCCGGTGATGGTTGTGCTGGGCAATCCGCCGTATTCCGTCAACTCAATGAATACTGGCTTTGTTGAGCCTATACAATCAAATTATTATCCCAATGACAGCATCAAAGAAGCTAATCCAAAGGTTCTTCTCGATGATTACGTAAAATTTATCAGGTTTGCTCAGGAGCGAATCGAGATGACAGGATATGGAATATTGGCGTTTATCAGCAATCACGGCTATCTGGATAATCCAGTATTTAGAAGAATGCGCCAGAGTTTGATGGAAACATTTGATGACATATATATCCTGGACTTACATGGCAACAGCAAAAAGAAGGAACGCTGTCCAGATGGGTCAGAAGACAAGAACGTGTTTGATATTCAACAAGGCGTGGCAATAGGCATTTTCATTAAGAAAGATAAAACTGGCAAGAAAAACTATTCTCACGCCGATCTCTATGGTCTACGGCAATCAAAATACCATTGGCTTTCTGAAAATGATGTTGGTAGTACAGCGTGGAATGTTTTAACGCCTAGAGCACCATTTTATCTTTTCACACCTCAAGACATAAAATCATCAAAGGAATATGAAAACGGTTGGAGATTAAATGATTTATTTCTATTAACTTCAACTGGTGTAAAAACGCATAGGGATCATTTTGTATTTGACTTTGAATATTTACCCCTGCAAAAACGAATCATGGATTTTCGCGATCTTTTACTTTCAGACATCGAGATTGCACAGCATTATGAATTACGGAATACAAATGATTGGAAAATGCCTGAGAGAAGAAAATCTTTAATCTCTGATAAAATGTGGAAGAATGGCTTTACCAAATGTTTATATCGTCCTTTCGACCTCAGAGAATACTACCATCACAAGGATGCCGTTGACCGCCCACGACATGAGATAATAAAACATTTATTGCTGGGCAAGAATCTTGCGTTAGCTGCAACAAGGCAAGTTACTAGTTTAGACTTTACTCATATAATTTGTTCAAGACATCCAATTGAAATGAAGACTTGTTCCCATGACAGGGGAACAAATATCTTTCCTTTATACATTTATTCTGATGGTGAATCTGCATTGTTTGATTCTGCGAAACGCCCCAATCTATCCCCAAAATTCATCGAGGACTTTGTTGTCCGATTAAAAATGAAATTTATCTCTGATGGCAAGGGCGATAGAAAAAAGGCTTTCGGGCCGGAAGACATCTTCAACTACATGTACGCTGTCTTGCACTCACCAACCTACCGCAGCCGTTACGCCGAATTCCTGAAAATGGATTTTCCCCGTCTGCCGCTTACCTCTAATCCGGAACTTTTCCGTAAGCTCTGCGCGCTTGGCGATGAACTGGTTGCCTTACACCTGATGGAAAAACAGGGAACGAAGATTACCAGCTATCCCGCAGCCGGTGACAGCGCCGTGGAAACCGTACGCTATACAGAGCCGCAAGGCGATACCAAAGGGCGTGTCTGGATCAACGCGACTCAGTATTTTGAAGGCATTCCGAAAAATATTTGGGAGTTTCACGTCGGTGGCTATCAGGTTTGCGCCAAGTGGCTCAAAGACCGTAAAGGCCGCAAGCTCACCTATGACGATCTAACCCACTATCAGCAAATCGTCTCGGCGCTTGCCGAAACCATCAAGCTCATGGAAAATATTGACGCGGCTATCACCGCCTCCGGCGGCTGGCCGATTACGTAGGTATGACGGAGGTATTTTTCTCACATGGATATTCCAAAAACTGTTGAAGATCTCAACTTGTTAATCAAAAATGAAGTTCAAGAAAGCATCCACTTAGAATATAAAGCTAGTCCTGCAATCGACAAAAAAGAAAGGCATGAAATCGCGAAAGACGTCTCATCATTCGCCAACTCTGATGGCGGCATTATAATATATGGCATTAATGAGAATGAACATCTGCCTGTTGAAATTGATGAAGGAGTAGATCACTCTAAATACACGCGAGAGTGGCTTGAGCAAGTTGTTAATAGTAACATTTCCCCCATTATAGATGGAATAGAAATTGTTCAGATTCCTTTATCATCCAAACGTTCATCGTTTGTTATAAAAATACCGAAAAGTTTCAGAGCGCCTCACCAAGAACAAACATCAAAAAAGTATTATAGAAGATACAATTTCATGGCGCAGCCAATGGAAGATTATGAAATAAACGAAATTAGGAATCGGTCTTTCAGAATCACGCCGCTAGTAAATTTTGATATATACATAAGAGAAAAAGTTATTGTTTATTTTGTTATCTCCAATATTGGCAAAGTGCCAGCCGAAAATGTATTTTTTACTTTTTCAAAAGAACTGATCTGGCATAACGAAGAAAGAAAGCCCCCAATATTAACTAAAGGCATTAAGTATTTTCCACCTGATAGAACGTTCAAAATAAGATACAATACTTCATCTCAAATATTTAAAAAAGAAAATGAATCTTCCATTGAATTTGATGTATCGGTATCTTATTTTCACCCAGAGATAAGTCAAAATATTACAGATATATTTCATATAGATTTAAATGATTATCGGTATACATACATCAGTGAATCCGAACTATATCAGCACGGGAAAAATATTGAAGATAGCATTAGTAAATTAACTTCAGAGCTTCAAAAGTTAAATACATATACCGAGCGAATATCAAATATGGTTGCCCCCACGGGACTAGATATTTCCATTTCAACATTAAGAAATTTGAAGCATATTATCTCTGGCAAAGATTCCTTCGTTAAAATTGATCCAATGTATTGTGATTATCAAGTTTTCAAGGAGGTGCTGCAAATTGATATTCAATTGGCGTTTCTTTTAGAAACACACTTTTTAGAGAAGAAGCTAGTTGAAGATTTGTCACACCTTAATGGCATGACAGAAGAAATATTAAATAGATTTAAACAACATTTCATCACTGAGAATAGATAATAAATATTTTATGCCTGTAAGACCTGAAGCTTTATTGAAGATTCTAAATTTTATTAGCTGAGTGAGGCACATGAATATTAGTCGTGGACACTTCGACCTGAATACATCAGAGGCACTTCGTTGCGCTCAGAAAAAAACATAAGCTAGATTCTTCAGTCGTTTTACTCCTTCAGAATGACAAGCCTTATTTCCTCAAGTACCGCTTTCATACTTATCCAGTTTCTTCCGCAGCGTTTTACGAGTAATACCCAGGCGGCGGGCGGCTTCGCTTTTGTTGCCGCCGCAAGCATTGACCGCCTCCAGAATGCTTCTCTTTTCCACCTCATCCAGCGGCATATTTTCCGGCAATCTAAGTTGATCATTCCCGCCGGCAATTGGACTATCCGCCATCAGCAACCCCAGTTCGTCAGCATCAAGATATTCTAAACGGGACAGAACAACGGCTCTCTCCACCGCATTCATCAGTTCACGAACATTACCCGGCCAGTTATATTTCACGAGTTTCTCCATCGATTGCGGCGTAAAACCTTTGATGTTTTTTTTATTCTTTGCGGCAAACATTTGCAGGAAATGCTGCGCCAGAAGAGGAATATCTTCTTTCCTGTCTTTCAGCGGCGGCACATTCAAAGCGACAACGTTAAGTCTGTAAAATAGATCTTCGCGAAAGCGCTTTTGTTCCATTTCTTTTTTTAGATCCTTATTGGACGCGGCAATCACACGCACGTTGACTGCGATCACTTCCGCTCCGCCTACAGGAGTTAATTCTCTTTCCTGCAAAACCCGCAAGAGCTTAACCTGCATCGCGGCGGACATTTCACTTACTTCATCCAGAAATATGCTGCCGCCATCCGCCTGCCGGAATTTCCCTTCCCTTCTTTTATCCGCTCCGGTAAAAGCTCCTTTTTCGTGCCCGAATAGCTCTGACTCCAAAAGCGACTCGGCAAGAGCCGCACAATTAATCTTGATAAATGGCGATGCTTTACGCAAGCTGTTATAGTGAATGGCGTTGGCAATCATTTCTTTACCCGTACCCGATTCACCGGTAATCAGGACAGTGGCTTCCGTTGCGGCTACCTGCTCCACGGTCTCCAAAAGCTTAACCATCAACGGACTGCGGCCGATCATGTTTTGACTGTCAAACTTCTGACCCAATCTTTCTTTTAAATACTCATTTTCTTTTTTGAGCTGGTTGTGCTCAGTGGCACGATTGATGGCCATTTTGAGTTCATCGAAATCCAGTGGTTTGGTGAGGTAATCATAAGCTCCTTTTTTCAAGGCATCAACGGCTGTCTCCACAGAAGCATAGGCAGTCATAATGATAATGGGAATAACGGGATTGATAATTTTGACTTGCTCTAAAGCTTCAATACCGGAGACCTTCAGCATCCTGATATCCATCAAAATTAAATCGAAGGGTCGCTTGTGCACATTCTCAATCGCTACCGAACCATCATCAGCCTCAAACACTTCATAGCCCCAGCCGCCCAACAGTTTTTTGAGCATGGTGCGGTGAGCAAGATCATCATCCACAATTAAAATCGATTGATTGACTTTCATATCTTATTCCTTAATTTTGTAATGTCCTATAAAGGGAAATACAAAAATACTTTTGTCCCCTCCCCTGCGGTACTTTCCACATTAATTCTGCCGCCGTGCGCTTCCATAATTTTCTGGACTACCGCAAGCCCCAGGCCGGTTCCCGCCGGTTTCGAGGTAAAATAGGGATCATAAATCTTCGGTAAATCCATTTTTTCTATTCCCGCGCCGTTATCGGAAATTATTACGGTCAGATTATCCGTCCCGGGCGAAAACTCAATTGTCAGCTTGCCGCCTTCTTTTAGCGCTGCAAGAGAGTTGAGAAAAATATTGAGAAGCACCTGCTTGATTTTATCGGGATCAACTTCCACCGCAGGCATTTCCGCGGCAGCGCTAATTTCCACGCTGATTTTATTTTTCTGCGCGTCGGCGGCAATTAATCTTATTGTATGCTGCACCAATTCCATAAATTGAACTTTTTCTTTTTTCAACTCCAGCGGTCTCGCAAATTCAATGAGCTGGCTGATTACGCGATTGAGCCTTTCTGTTTCGGCAATCATAACATCCGCCGTCTGTTCATCTTCTTTATTGCCGGATAGTCTTTCTTTAAAATAAACGGCGAATCCTTTGATGGAACTAAGCGGATTGCGGATTTCATGGGCAACGCCTGCCGCCAGGGAGCCGATAGAGTTCAAATGACGGCTTCTGGTCACTTCATTTTCCATTTGACGAATCGCCGTAACATCGCGTATCAGCAGGATGCGGCCTGCGGGAATTCCTTCATCCATAAGCCCCGCCGCAACAGCTTCCCAGATATGCTCTTTGCCGAGAGCGGAAATCAATTTAATATCCCGCTCCAGAAAGCCGCCGCTTGCGGGAAGTTCGGCAAGTATCTTTTTCAGTGGCGCAGGTAATATTGTTATAGCTTCTCTACCCAAAGCATCACTGCAAGCAACTTTCAACACCGCTTGCGCCTTTTCATTGCAGGCAACAATTTTGCCTTGATCACTAAACGCGATCAGGCCAATGGGCATATTTTTCACCAGTGCTTCAGAAAAAATTTTGATGCGGGAAAGAGATGTGCGGGTCAAACGATAGGCTTGTGCCAGAAAAAGGGAGATGATGGCTGAGGAACCGATCAATAAAAGAATAAGCGCGATGATGATCGTATTCCTGGTGTCTTCGGAATCGGCCTTTTCAATTGTCGCCATATTAAAACCGACAAAAATAATCATATTACCGGTTTTCTTGTCCTTAGACCTGCTTTGTGCGGGGTTTGTTCCCTGTGCAAATCTTTCCTGAGGGAAGAAACCGCGGTAAACTTCAAAAGTGCCTGCGCCCTGAGGATTGGCAACCTGCCGCCACCGGATATCGCGGGATAAAACAAGTGATCCGATATCCAAATCCATGCCGTATTTATCACCTACCTGCGCCGGATCACTATCGGCAATGACATTGCCCTTATTATCGGTAACAATAATGTAGTCAATATCCGGTTGTTGGGCTGTTTCCATTAATAACTTTTGCATTCTGAACGTTTCGTTTTTGATGCCCTGCTGAGTGCGTAAACCGGCTTCAAACGACCGGATTAATGTTGCGCCTTTCTCCACCAGTAGATCAACCGCCTGTTCCTTTTGCCGTTGAAAATGCGCCAACGTCATTACCGCGGAGACAGTGGCCATAACAGCTATTGCGCCGACGACTACCCAAAAGGAAAAATTAAACCAAATTCTTTTCTTAGTTTTTAGCACCATACTTAAATCTTCACTGCTCGATGGCTATTTTGTACTCATGTGGATACACTCAACTGGATATATATTATCCACTCAACCGCAATAAAAAACAAATGATATTTTAACCAATTCATAATTTATCATTTAATAACAAGCTGTTAATTAATTAATTTTTAGTTGGCATGAGCCTTGCTCATCAGAAGGCTAAAGCAATTAAGATACCCTTTCTACAGGGAGATTTATTATGAAGAAACTGACATTGACATTACTGAGTATAGCCATGGGATTGTTATTGGGCAGTTATTATTCACTTATCCCTAGAAAAATGCTCGTGGAATATATATTGTTTGCGTGCCTTTCTGTCAGATTAATAAATAATAATGAAGGCGATTTAATCACTGTAAGAAAATAGTTTCAATAAACGATACAACTCTGGAGGAGATTGATTATGAAGAAGTTAACATTAATATTAATGGCTGTTGTCCTGGGAATACTCTTAACGGTACCGGCGTTTGCTTTCGGTCCTGGTGAAGGCAGGGGTACTGGTGAGGGCATAGGACCAGGTGGAGGCAGAGGCCCAGATGACGGCAAGGGTGAATGCCATTGCAGTAAACCGGAATTATGGAAGTTGAATCTTTCTGATGAACAAAAAACAAAAATTGAAGCACTGCAAACAGCTCATTTGAAGGAAGTAAGACCACTTAGAGAAAAAGTATTTGATAAATCGGTGGAACTGCGCAGACTGTGGTTACAAGTCAATCCTGATAAGGATAAAATTACCGCCGCTCAAAAAGAGCTGAGAATATTGCGTGATAAGATGGAAGACAAAGCTACAACATTGCGTTTTGAAATACGCAAAGTACTCACACCGGAACAAAATGAAAAACTGGCAAATTCTCACTGGGGCAGAGGTCCCGGGTTCGGACCTCGCGGCAGCATGAGAGGTAACGACAGACATTGTCCCGGAATGGAAATGTGCCCGTAGCTAAAATACCCCTCCCCTCCCCTCCCCTCCCTTCCCTTCCCTTCCCTTCCTAGGGAGAGAGACTGTGTCGCGATGTCTTTGCGAACGAACGTTAAGATTGCGGCACAGTCTCAAAGGGGGTCTCCAGTTCCCTTTTTTAATTTAAGCTTTTTCTGATCAGACAAATTAATTTTTAATGGTCCTCAATCGACTATAATGTGGCGCAGAATGCCTGGCTAAGTCTTGGCTACAATCTGACTGGTTTTGAAGATAAAGACTTTTTTCTCCGGTAAACTTCACAGCCAAATGAGAGGGGATAATATTTCATTGACATACAAGACAGTTCTTCTTATACTCCTTTCCATAACAAGCGATGTCTTATCAAATATCAAACAGTTGGTGCCGATCACTATGTTCTCTACGTGGTCGGATAAAGGATGAATAAAGGAGGTAATCCAATGAAGAAGTTAATTTTTAAAGTATTGTTTTTAACATTGGTAGTTTTTGCGCCGGTTTCAGCAATGGCCGAGGTAAGCGTGCATGTCGACATTCCTCTGCCTCTGCCTCCGCCGATTATTTTTCCGGCGCCGCCCGAGGTGGTGCCAGTACCGGAAACTGATGTCTACGTAGTACCCGATGTGCAGGAAGATATATTCTTCTCCGGCGGCTGGTGGTGGCGTCCGTGGGAAGGACGCTGGTACCGATCAAGGTACTATGACAGAGGTTGGACTCATTATCGTCATGCTCCATCTTTTTATGCAAATATGTATCCGGGATGGAGAAATGATTACAGAAATCATCGGTGGAGAGGGCATCAGTGGGACTATCAGCGGGTACCTCACAGGGATCTTAATCGCAATTGGCAGGGTTGGCAAAAAGACAGGCATTGGGAAAAGCAAAACAACTGGGGTGTCCGGGGATTGCCGCCAAGACAACATCCTCAGGGAATGGTAAAACATGAGCCGCAGCAGTATCGTGATGCCCGGCAACAACGAGAGGTCAGACCTCAACCCAGACCGCAGCAATCGCGGGATATTAAAGCACAGAGAAGACCTGCTGGGGAGGCTAAGGGCCAGAACAAGCATGAAGGAGAACCGAGGGAAGGACAAGAGAGAAGATAGGGCGGCAAAACGTTTACTGACCGCATAACAATATTTAATTATCATATTGGAAAGACGATGCCAGCTTTGATGATCGGGGTAACCCGGATTTTCAAAGCTGGTATTTTTTCGGAATTCCGGAGGTAACAAATGGAACAGGTGACTGTTCGAGATCTTAAAATCTGCTGTGAGTCCGTGGGCGATGGATATCCGATAGTGCTCATCATGGGGCTCACCGCCAACATGGACTGGTGGGATCCTGAATTAGTGGACGCGCTCTCCAGAAAATATCGCGTGCTGATGTTCGACAACCGCGGAGCTGGACGCACGATCACTCCCGATGATGGCGAGTTCACCTGCGAAATGTTTGCCGACGACACGGCCGCATTGATGGACGCAAAGGGAATCCAACGCGCAAACATACTTAGCATGTCGATGGG
>PLMV01000049.1 GCA_003141615.1 Syntrophaceae bacterium | reverse complement strand
TGGTTAGTTGTGCAAAGGTTTCACATTATGTGATTTGTGTATGTATTGGCTTTCGGACATGCACAAATATACCACCTTTTCGCCGCAAGCGGCGGGGAATTATACCCAAAAAGATTAAAGGTCAACAGTTACGAATTCTTCTATATCACATACCGGTGCTCAAATTGCCAACGCACTGAAAAAACCTTTTCTATTGCAGCTAAGGCTGAAATTAATGGCAAACCACAAGGGCGGTGTTATAAATTTGGTGAGCTTCCAACATATGGACCACCTGTCTCACCAAAATTAATAAAGCTCATTGGACCAGACCGGGACGAATTCTTAAAAGGAAGGAGATGCGAAAATCAAGGCTTGGGAGTAGGTGCATTTGTCTATTATAGAAGAGTGGTAGAAAATCAAAAGAACAGAATACTCGGCGAAATCATAAAAGTATCTGAAAAAATTGGCGCATCATCAGACAAGATTAAAACCTTATCATCAGCGGTAACAGAAACGCAATTTAGCAAGGCACTGGATATTGCAAAAGATGCAATGCCAGAGAGCTTGCTAATAAATGGGCACAGTCCCATTAAACTCTTACACGCTGCCTTAAGCGAAGGCGTGCATGTACTTACAGATGAACAATGCCTTGAATTAGCAGGAAGTATTAGAGTCGTATTAAGTGAACTATCTGAAAGGTTATCACAAGCCTTAAAAGATGCGGCTGAATTAACTAAAGCCTTGTCAACTTTAATGAATAAAAAAAAGAGCTAACAAATCAAATCAGCCGATCGCTACGCTCCGGCTGATTTCTTCGTTAGGCATAATTAAGAACGATGAACAGTAAACAAAATAAAAAAAATGAACGAAAAACCTTTTCCAAAGCCAAAAGGGAAAACGAAATGCCATCAAATCCATGGCAGACATTCTTGAGATTGCTTTGGCCGATAGATGTTTTGTGGAAGAAAGCCTTATTATGGTTTGTTCTTATAGTAGTCGTTTTGTTTACTCTCGGTGCTCTCTGGGTTTCATCTCCTGAAAATACAAAGGAATACATTAGCGGTTTTTTTCAGAAGCTCATAACCCATCGAACACTCACCGGTGATACCCCCACTAAAGCTGAGGGCAAGGAGGGTATCACGCATTCTCCTCTTACACTATTCTGTGCCTGCGAAGCAGAACAGACGCATTGTTTCATCAAAGAGGCGGACTGCCAGAGCATTTCTCAAGATAAAGGCTGTATTCGTACACATAGCACCGGTATGGGGTTTAATGTTTTTGATGGAATTGAATGGACTAAGTATGATGATCACTGGATAAATAAGAAATGTGTAATTAAATGATTATAAAAAAGGAGGCAGTAATGAGACTTAAAATCTTAATTATGGTAATTGTTTTCCTTACTGCTCTTATTTTTGGGAATAGCGTGGCTGTCCGGTCGGAAGTATTAACAGATAATAGCATTCGTTTTTCGACTCCAAGCGTTTTCAAATGTGGGGAGAATATTTCTTGGGGTAGCCTCCCCAATTGGATAGGCGAAGGTGGGAAGTGCGGCAATGGTCTTCTTTATACAGTGGTTGGTGAAGTAAAAGCAGTTAGAGACGGAAAAATAAAGGCAAAGATAGTAGTTCCTGAAGACAATGACAGAGAATGGAATCCGTATAATGGCGAAACTCAAAATATTCGTAATAATAAATTTGAGGTTAAGTTTTGTATCACTACAAAAGCATCAGCACGTCCGCTTTGGTTTCAAGCGTATTCAAAAGATGGGAAAGAAATTGGGCACAAATGCACCGTAACATTGCTGCCCCCCAAATAGAGAGGAAATAAGGATCAGCCATTGACACGAGACAGGCAATATCCATGCATTGCCCAACAAGGTAATCCAGCAGACGTCTTGCAGCCACCGCTGATAAGTTTCACACCCGCTTCTGTGATGTTATCCATAGTTCCCCTCATTTGCTCAGAGCAACTGACACGCAAAAAGACCTGCACGTAAGCGTGGGTCTTTGATGTGCAACAGTCCGTGGTTGATTTATTGACTATGTTTTTCGTTGTAGATCTGTCCGCTAACTGCGTTTTCCTGCTGATTCAATGTCTTCTGTTCCTGTTTGGTAATATGCCCGCCATTTTGTGAGGCCATATCCCGTTCTTCCTGCCTAATTTGACGGTCTTTTTTGTGTAATTGAGCGGCTTGTTGCTTGTCTAGTGTCCCATTTTTCACGCCTCGGTTAATTCGGCGATTTTGATTCTTCAGTCTCTTATTGACTTGGTGACGGCGCGGATGATCTTTTTGCCACTCAGTCTCAGCCTGAACAGCAGGAAGGCTTGCCAAGAAAAAGACAGCGGCGAGTACAATGGTTCCTATGATTCTCATATAATGTTTCATAATCAGTTCTCCTTTTTGATAAGACAGTGCTTGTTTATATGTAAATTATAAAATTGTCTGTATTGTATGTCAATTAAATATTGATTACTAATTGAAAGGAAGTAGGCAAGTCAAAATTGCCTGATGCTTTGTTACAGGAAGAAGTAAATAAAAGAATCCAAATACCGTTTGAAATCTTCGGTATGCCAAGAAAGTAGACCTGACCCCCTCGCCCTTTGGAATGAAAGACGAATCAGTTTCCAGTGTAGATCACGGCCATGATGACTGCCTTGTCTTTCACGGATGCGTTTATAACATTGTGGGGTATGGTGGCAAGGTAATAAATGCTGTCGCCTTCTTTCAGCATTTCTTCCTTGTTCCCTAGTACCACTCTGATGGCGCCTTCCATGACCACCAGGAACTCCTCGCCGTCATGGTTCGAAAGCTCAGCGTTGCCAGTGTCGGGAGTGAGGGTCACCAAGAAGGTTTCCATGTGCCTGTCCTTGATGCCGCTTGCCAGGGACTGGTACTGGTAGTTGGGTCTGTCCGTGCTGCCGGTGGAGAAACGCTGTATGTTATGCCGATCCTGTTTCCTCATAACCGAATAGCTGTATTCCGATTTCTCGCCCAAGAGAAAACTTGTGCCGATCCTGAGAGCCTTGGATAGCTTGACGATGGTACCCAGATCCGGGAGAATCCGATAGTCCTCTATGTCTTTCAATTTGTCTTTATCAATACCCGAAATTTTGGAGAACTGTTCCAAGGACATATCCTGCATTTCACGTAATTCTTTGAGCCGCTTACCTATCGGGGTGATGTCCTCTTTTTTTTCTTCATCCTGGTAATAACCTTGGACCTCATCAAAATATTCC
Organism: Syntrophaceae bacterium; assembly: GCA_003141615.1. Lineage (GTDB taxonomy): Bacteria > Desulfobacterota > Syntrophia > Syntrophales > Smithellaceae > Smithella. The sequence continues at coordinate 3,170 of PLMV01000049.1, read as the reverse complement.
TTATATTCCTTACTCTCGCTCATGACTTTCATGGACAGCCCCTCTTTATTGTTATTTGATGAAGTATATTGTATTATGGATCAGACGTCAATTCAAGTGCAAACCTTGCGATAATATCTATTAATTACAAAAAAAAGTCGAAACAGGATATAAAATAACAAAATGGAAACTAACTTGATTGAACTATAAGATCATTGGTCTTGTATGTCAATGACGAATATGCACCCCAAAGCAAGCTGTGGGGTATAATTCGACCTGAAAGCTTCAGTCGCAGATGACCTTTAGGTTATGCACTTTATTTCTGAAACTTGTTGGCCGAATTATCCCAGGAGCGTAGCGACGCGGGATTTGAAGCGTTAGTCGAATTATCCCGCTAAGCGGAGGGAATGCTCCACAGCTTGCTGTGGAGTAATTCCCGTGATTACGGATTGAAAGCAAGTTTGACAGTGAAAAATCCTAAATACTCACTTACAGATGGAATGCCCGGCTGCCTATTTATCGTTTTATTTTCTCCGGCAGGATGTAAACATGACACAGTCTTTTCATCTCACACCCCTACTTCTTCGTATCATGCACCTTCCACATATCTTCATCGCTAAAGCAACGCTCTGACTCATCCGGGCTCATGGCATCCTTTTCCATGTGCCTGCGGTCATAGGGCTGATTGAGTATTTCATCATAATATTCATGCTGGATCATGAGGTTCATGATCTGGCTCGTGCCTGTCCATATCAGGGAAAGCCGCACATCGCGCAGGGCACGCTCGATCGGATAGACTTCAGTATAACCCACGCCACCCAAGATCTGCATAGAATTGTTCACGATGTTCCATGCAGCCTCAGTAGTGAACCGCTTGGCCTCGCTCACGATCCTGCGCTTGTTTGTATAATCTTCATCCACAGCCTTGGCAGCCATATAGGTAATTGCACGCGCCGCATCGAGCTGGGTAATGGAATCCGCAACCATGAAATTCACTGCCTGAAATTTGTTGATGGGCTTGCCAAATGCTCTGCGCCTGCTCGAGTACCGTACCGCAAGATCAAGTGCACCCCAGATGCCAAGGCATCCTGCAGCAGAAGTCATACGCTCAGGGATCATCATCTGATTGAAACAGAATGCACCACCATGGAGTTCTCCTATCAGATTCTCCTTTGGCACTTTTACATTACGGAACACCAGTCTCCCTGTACCCCCGCCCCTGCAGCCGAGAAGGCCATAGTGATACTCTGTTTCTACACCAGGTCCTTTGTCAATAATGAGCAGACTGATGCGGTTATATTTGTGGGCTTTTTCGTCAAAATTCGTCTTACAGTAAACGAGAAAAAAGTCTGCACCATCTGCACCGACCACGAACCGCTTCTGCCCATTCACAATGAAGTGATCGCCATTGAGTTTTGCTCGCGTGGTAGCACCGAAGAAATCAGACCCCCCCCTGGGCTCGGTTAAGGCTTCAGCAGCAACGAGCTTTCCCTCAATATACGGCTTCAGATATTTCTCTTTCTGTGCATCAGTGCCAAAATGATTGAGGGCCTCGCCCACGATCGAGGGCATGACAAATGCGCAACCCAGGGCCATGCCAAGACAGCCTATCTCTTCGGTTGCTGCAACCTCAGCAACCCAGGACATCTCCCTTCCTCCCCATTTTTTAGGAAAGCGGATGCCACGCAGGTTACGCGCTGCAAGCTTTTCTACAAACTCTTTTCTGGGATAAACGATCTCATCCTTGTCCATTTTTCGCAAAAACTCGCTTGTTATTTCCTCACGGACAAACTTTTTCACCTCATCTCTAAGGGATCTCTCTTCCGGTGTGAGCATAAAATCATACATAACGCGCCTCCTTTTTTATTTACCGTGAATGAAAATATTATATACTCAATGGGGTATTTAATCCACCAAGCCAGAAGCTCAGTGGCAGGTTTTTAAGTTTTCCTGCTTTAAAACCACTCTTGATACCCTTGTGTGCAGCCTTATTGATAAGGCATTGCTTTTTTACCGTAGGAGTATATGAAGAAGGATTTTGTATGTCAATAAAATCTTAATCACTTGTCTTTTTTGAGAAGTTTATTGGTAGGATCGCCTTCAGCGATCATCTGTTTTAAAACCTGTTTTTCAGAATGACCAGGTAAATAGCCGCGCAGCAATGCCTCCAGAACCACAATGCCGTGCTGGTTTGTGTACACTGCCCTGGCAGTTGCTTTTTGTTTTTCATCGACCTCGGTGATGGTGCATGTGCAGGTGACAGTGTCGCCGAAATACACCGGCTTCTTGAAGCGGAAGCTCATGCCTGAGGCAAACCATGCAACCTGGCCTCCGATCTCAGTGATCAAGCCTGCAACCAGGAGCCCGTGGCAGATCCGTGCGTTCAGGTTCTTTACTTTTGCAAAACGTTCATCATAGTGCACTGGATTATAGTCTCTGGTGATATCGCCGAGTATCCTGGTGTCCTGCTCAGTAAAAGTGCGCGTGATGGTGAGCACATCACCCACCTTGATTCCTTTGACTGCCTTTTTTCTCAATTTTGACACGATCAACCTACCTCAACTAGATAAAATTATTCGAAGCCATACCAGGTTGTGATCTTCTCTACGCTCACTCGCGTACTCTCCAGCCTGTTTGCAGAAAAATCCCAGTTAGGATAACCAATAGCTATCGCGATCACTATACGTTTTGACTCAGGGATGCCTGTATATTTTCTCACCACATCAGAGAACAGAATTCCCTGGTCCTCTATACAGGTGCCAAGTCCATGCGTTAGCGCAACAAGGCAAAGTGTCTGCATTACTGCTCCTATATCAACACATGGTCCGGATTCAGAAAGGGTTTTATCTGCGAGAATAATAATAGCTGCCGGCGCATCAAAGAATCGAAATCCTCTCTCCAGCCACTGTGCCCTCTTTTCCTTATCTTCACGAGGGATGTCCATAAGTGTAAATATTTGTTTAGCAAGCTCAACCTGACGTGTTCTATACACACTATCCGGGGGCCATCCCACAACCAGGTGATCTACCTTAGCTGGAGCCCCGGATTTGAGCATCGCCACATTAGCTTCCTTAATCCTTTTGAGTGCATCCCCTGCAATCACCGCAAATTCCCACGGCTGAGTATTCATAGCAGAAGGCGCTCTTGTGGCGACTTCCAGGATTTCTCTGAGCACTTCCTGTGGTACGGGA
>PLMV01000016.1 GCA_003141615.1 Syntrophaceae bacterium | reverse complement strand
TCTGCTCTCTTACAGGAAGTTAGCGAGAGAGGTCGCCTGTTTAGTTTACCTACACGTCCTCAATTTATGTGATGAGATTCTACTGATAATTATGACGTGAAGTATACAGAAAAGCAGGGCCATTTCTGACCCTGCCTTTCTGCAAATAAATCGGTTACGTATTTCGTCCTGAATAGTTGACTTGCCGGATGGTATCCGGAATCTATCGGAAGCTTTCTGAATTGACGATTAACTCATCCTCCAGCTTGTAGATTTCTGTCGGAAAGCCCGGTACCGCTTTATTGATGACTTTACTTATGGACTCAGCATCTTTTGCATCCCACTCACAGTATAGTTTACCTTCATCGCGTACATACATGCTTCTAATCCAGTATGCATCAACTGTGACATTCGCCTTTATAGCTTTGGCAACAGGTGTAGCAGCTTCCACGGTCAGTTCTTTGCCTACCGGGTGAACAACTAAAAATTTTGCCATTTTCGTTTACCTCCCTTTTCTTGAGCCCTGTAAGTTATTCCATAATCCCTCAATCATTGTGATCATCCGCTGGATTGGGCATATTATGCCAATCCGATCATATTGAGTGCCTCCTTCGCCTCAAGCCAAATAGCGACATTATAGGTGAGACCAGGCACACCGATATATTTCACATAACGGTTAGTAACGTATTCCATCGCTTCTCCTGTCTTGGTCTGGTCAAATTCAAACAGGACGATGGACTTGATGCCTGTACCTACCTCGCTGATCAAGAATGGCCCTTTGAGCGTCATAAATGGGGGGACCGGGGGTAGTTGCATCAGGCGTTTACCGACTTCCGTCGAACTTTCTGGTGGGAACGAGTTGAAAGCAATAATAACCATTTTGGTGCCTCCTTTCTGAATGGTTTAGAAATGCTCAAAATTTCTATCTGCGTAGATGATACATGCGCCCCCACAGAGGTATGGTAACCTCCATGGAGGCCAAATATCGGCACTTTCCGATAACTCGCTTTCACAGTGGACTCCAGAAGGTTAGAGGGGAAGGTTGATGGGTTTACTGAGCTAATAAGAGAACCTATGCTTAATAAACGCTCTTACGAGAATGTAAAGTCAAGAGGGAAAAAGTGTCGGTTTCATCATGGATTACTGTTTGAAAGGTAGTATGTCCGTAAAAAATCCTAAATGCTCACTTACAGGAAGGAGTGTTTGCTGAAAACACCTACAATGTCACACCTGACTGTATCACTGAGAATCAGTGAATGCTGTTTGTAACAATGAACATAAGTTAAGCATAGCTACCAAATCCACTGCGTGGTCCGATTTTTTGGGGAGGTCATTTTAATGAAGAAATTACGTTAATGATCCGATTCCTTGTTTTGCTCTGCCTTTTTCATCTTGATGTTCAAGGTACTGGCTTTTGCACTTGTAAATTCACCTTTCATGATAGTAGGATCATCCTTGTCAATAATGAAACGATAAGTATAACGACCGCTTGATCTATCATGTGCTCGGTATGTCTCATCGGCAGAGCCGCTAACTATATGTGATCTTTTTAACCAGCCGGGGCGAAGCTTAGGAGTATAAAATTCTAGGGTAGCACTTCCATCGGAATATTTAACTTTGGCGTTCTGCACCCTCACCCAATTGGGATTACAATGGCAACTTCCCATGGAAGTCGTATACTCTCCCCATGCATAGACGACTCGTGCGGAGTCTTTTTCTACTTTCTCGACATAAATTACGGAGTCCCACCCTATCCGTGAATTCCACTGGCCAACCCATCTTCCTAAAAGGGACTTCACTTGCGTCGGTACAGATGGATCTGGCGATTCAATCTTCACGTCAGGAGGTACAGGAGGAGATTGACCTTGGTTAGAGGAGCTTAAGCATAGACAGACTGTCATAAGAAAAATCAGTATTGCAATCCAGCAAACTTTTTTCAGCATATATCCCTCAAGAATAGTTACAAGAGATGGGGCTTATTCAATTGCCTATTTCTTATTTTTATTATCACGATTTGCATTTGAAATCTACTTCAGCAATGAAATTATTCAGACTAACACTTTCAGGAAGATATTTACCTTTGTCGTCGGTAAAGAAATGGGAATTTTTGGTCTGCATGTTTCAACCGATACTGCGTAGATCGGTCAATGGAAATGTACCGGCTCTCGTGTCTACCTGCAAAGTCTCAACCTGTTTGAAACAGCAAAATTGAAGAAAAGGTCAAAACATTCAATTGTGCCTGTCCAAGTTATGACACCGCGCAGAAATAAGTTTTGAACCTTTTCCCGTTCAGAAATTGCCGCCCGGTAAATTTGTAAGTGCTCATACTGGGCTACAAGTCATGTCTGGCAAAGATCATGACTCATATTTTTTGTGGGGAGCAGGGCTTTCGTCCTGCTCCTTGAAAAAAATAATCAAAGAACCAGATAACCTATCTGGCGTAACGTACCGGTAGGGCCCGGGCATTACTACTGTCTGACTGGCTGGTCCAGCGGCGAGTTCCAGGAGTGAAAAAAAAGTAAGCAACGTCCGAACCGCTAATATCAGAGGCCAGAGGGCAGCAACAAGTAAGGTGAATCAATTCTGTTAAATGAACATCGTATCCACATTCAGATTTATAGGTTTTAGCATTATCATACAACCCCGACAGCTCATCCTGCGTCGGCATCCGCCAGTCGGTATAGCCGCCGCCCCGATAGTTCGCACAGTAACTTTTGACACTCTGCAAATTAATGTTAGACCCATTATCATTTGCCGCCCACATCAGGTTTGTCTTAGTATCTAGGACAGTGCCGTCTGAATAGGCGATGAAACGACCATCCCTTTTAATTTCATTGGCCGTGGATACCGAAGGTCGTTTACCTCGCTGGAGTGAAGCGGGAGCAATATGGCCCACCCGGTGTTGGTTGCCAAACGAAGGGTCGCTGTAACCACGAAGTTCGACAGATCGCCCCTGACCGACAAACTCGACGTACTCAACGTTGTGACTACCTTGGTAGTCGAACTCGTATGAATACCTGTTCTGTCCGAGATGCCTCCAGATGCCTGTCCAAACCACACGTCCCGACGGGTCTACACCCTCGACCCTCCTGTCAGCTAGGAAAACCCAGTAGCCTGAAAAAGCGTTGGAGGGGTATACGGAGATTTCCCAAGTCATGTTGTTAACATAATTCTTGTCTACATCACCGGAACCACGCAAGTCGACCCGTATGAGACGCGCTGGTCCACTAGCTGGGCGGCTGTCACGATATTGTCCCTCTGCAACCTGGCCGTTTTCGGAAAGAGCTAGATCGTAGAACCCTGTTACAGCCTTGTCAAGTGTTGCGTAGATAATTACTAGACGGTTTCCAATCAACACAGCGGTGCCTCTGGCGTTTCCAAATCCCTTTTCGACTGCCCGGTATGTACCTTCGTTGTTTGGAGTGAAGGTCCAATTTTCACCAGACGGTCCATGTTTCCAAACACCAGAAATGTCTGCTGCTGCCAAAGGTAAAGTGGTCACCAACAGAGAGACAACAACAAACAGGAAAATTTTTGTAAAAGATAGATTTTTCATTCGTTCTCCTTTCTGAAATTTCTGCGTTTTTGATTTCATAGAGGCAAACATTCTTCGTGGTCACCTCCCGTCACCGGCACCGACCCACTGGTAAGTGAAGACGGCAATGGTCACACCATTATAATAGACTACGAGTTTCGGCTCGGCGGTGAACCAATTGAGCGCATTGAGCTTATAGTCTAAGAGTGGTAATTGATTATATCTTTGTCCGAGATTATCCACAGCATGAGGATCTCGCATCCGCAAATGCAACTCGGGAAAGTCGGGGTGAAAATCTTTTCCTCTTTTGTAATAATAGTCCTTCCCGCGGTTAATCATATCGACCAGAGCAATCGGCTCCGTCAAATCGAAATCGTCCGATAAATGGTCGCGGCAAACGACGCTCGACAGGGCGTCGCCTGACGAATCATTATACTTATAATCGCCAGGAAGAAAAGGGTTACCTTTTTCATTTATGCTTCCCACCCGATGAGAATTGTCACATGAGCACGTTAGCGATTTCAATTATCAAATGCATTTTAGTTATAGTCAGTGAAAGTGTCAACTTTTATGAACAGACATTCTTTTAGGTGGATGGGCAAGGATATCTATTAACCATTACCAGTTGAAGTGTTGCATATCTGCAGGAATTTTAGGATTCACGACTTTCAGGAAGTAGCCGTCCCCTTAGGCATGTGGTGAATAGTCAAAATTACTATTACTGATTGAAATAAAAAAGAGCCGTCCCGCCGGAGAATGAGACGGCTCAGTGAACATTTCTATGGATAATAAGTCGTCGGTCTATTTTACTGCGTCTTTCAGGCCCTTACCCGCTTTAAATACCGGGACCTTCTTTGCGGCGATCTTGATGGCTTCGCCCGTCTGGGGGTTTCTGCCCTTGCGGGCTTTTCTTTTGCTAACACCAAATGTCCCAAAGCCCACAAGCGTTACCGCATCCCCTTTTTTAAGTGCTTTCTGGATTGCTGCGAATGTTGCGTCTACCGCCAATACCGCTTCTTTCTTGGTGCATGTAACCTTTGCCACTTCATCGATCAATTTCGCTTTGTTCATTTGATACCCTCCCTTTTTTTATTTTACCCAAATGGATGGCTCATCCATACATTCTCGTTTACGAGAAATCAATCCAAACCTATAAACACAGATTTCAATTTAAAGTCTTGAACACTACAGAACAAAGGGAATTCTTTGAGTTTAGGAAATATTTTATCGACCATCCATTCCGTGGTGAGGCCATGATGCAGGTGCCGTATTCTTGGCTAGGCCTGATAGATCAACTTGTGGGTGTGATAATTACTTCACCCCGAGGGGGAGCACGATCCGACCGAAGCTCTCATTGATTACCTGGGCCATGGCGCAGTAAATCGCCGAGGCACCACAGAAGACACCTTCGTAGCCTGTAAGAACCGCCCAAGAGCCTTTCCATCCGAAACCGTCCCGGGCGGCGAGCATCCAGAACAGTATGGTCAGGGTCAGGAAAACAACCTGGAGACCGCGGTTGGCCTTCCATGTCCCGAACCACATGAAAAAGGTGAACAGCCCCCACATGAACAGATAGGCCGCCATAAAGGTCTCGCTGTTCGCCTGCAGGCCCAATTTTCCATTGAAGTAAACCAAGAACACCAAGGTTAGCCAGAAAAGACCATAGGAGGTGAACGCGGTGGTGCCGAAGGTGTTACCCTTCTTGAACTCCATAATCCCGGCTATGACCTGGGCCAGGCCGCCATAGAAGATGCCCATGGCCATAATCCCAGCACCTAACTCGAATATCCCGGCATTGTGCAGGTTTAAAAGAACAGTTGTCATCCCGAAACCCATAAGACCCAGTGGTGCAGGATTTGCCAAATTGTCAGACATGATGTACCTCCTTACTCTTTCTTTATTTGATAAGAACTTCCTTTTTCGGGGCTGGAGTATAGGAGCAGTGCCCTTGCATGTCAATTATGAATTTTGCCGTAAGATTTAGGGTGGTGTGTCAATGATCGTCTAAAGGATTTGATCATTACGCATTGAAGTCTTGTATTCATGCGAGAATGGTGGGTCTATTGATAACAGGAAGAAGTGCTTATTGAAAACAGCTACTTGGCCACAACTATCAATTCTATTATTTTGCCAGTTGTCTTTCCCAAAGTGTCAGCCAGATGACGACAAATAGCATCATTGCGACGCCGAGCTTATATGCCACCATTGCCCATAGCCAGATAGTACGAATTTCCGGCCATGTAACGCCTTGACCCCAGAAGCAAAGCATTGCTGCCGGCTGCCTGGGCATGATCAGCAAATAAGCAATCCATTGAATCAGCAGGATACAATAGGCAATTAACACAGTCCACCATCCAGCCACTGCCGCAGCCCGCACTTTTTTTATAAATATTTCATCCATA
>PLMV01000151.1 GCA_003141615.1 Syntrophaceae bacterium | reverse complement strand
CAAATAAAATCCGCAAACGCTAAGAATAGCACTGCACACTGCCATTTGTGATTTGTGTAAGCTTTCAACTGTAATAATTAAAAATTAATATAACTCTAACTCTGAATGTGGTATATTTTCTGTACTAGGTCACTAACATTATGAGAATAAAATATATAGAAGGTACGCGCGGATTGGCAGTGCTAATTGTACTCTTTGAACATCTCATGCTCGCATTCTATCCTGTATTGTTTCCATATATTAATGATATACCAATATCATTGGATGATTTGGCTACACAACCTCTTCTTATAAAGGTATTTGTTTTCACACCTTTATTTGTTTTTCATAATGGTTCTTTTGCAGTAATGATTTTTCTAATCATAAGTGGTTATGTGGTCAGTTATAATTGTTTTAACAAAAAAGATGAGAACTACATTACAGCAAGTTTTTTCAAAAGATATTTCAGATTGACAATCCCCATTCTATTTTCATGTGTTATTTCATATTTCTTATTAAAAGTGGGAGGATTTGCCAATGTAAATGCATCTTGGCTATCACATTCTCCATCTTTGAGTCAAGGTTATGCTTGCGATGCAAATTTTTTCGATATGATTAAATTCGTTTTATATGATGAATATTTAGGTACTACAAAAGAAGAACTGCTATGCTATGGTCCCATATTATGGATGATGTATGCTTTACTGCAAGGGTCATTTCTTGTTTACACATTTTACGCATTATTTGCTCGAGCCAGCAGCAGATTAAGAATATTTATCTACATAGCCTTAATAATAATTTTCAGCAAATCATTATTATTAGCTGTAATTTTGGGAATGATACTGTGCGATATGGATGTAAATAATGTTTTCCAAAATGTTAACAAAATTATTCTTTTAATTATGCTTTTATCAGGAATATGTCTTGGCTCATTGATTAGGTTTGATTTCCCTTTTTATACAATCCTCGATATAGATTTTATGAAGAATTATTTTGGTGGTTGGCTGTTATTTTTTTATCATATTATTGGAGCATTTCTATTGTTCTTCGCACTTTCGAGGTTGTCATTCTCGATAAAAGTTTTTTCAAGCAAAGTGGCTGTTTACATAGGTAAGATTTCTTTTTCAATATATATACTGCATATGATAGTAATATGTTCCTTATCAAGTTATATCTTTGTATGGCTTAAGAATGATATTAATGCTTCTAATGAATTATCTTTTATTGTTACCTCTGTAATGACAATAGTAGTGACGATATTATTGTCTCATATATTTCATCACTATATAGAGTTGAAAAGCATCAATTGGTCACAATCGCTGTATAATTTTGTCAGTAGGCAGAAGTGAACAAAAAGATAGTTTTTATCAAACCTAATTTTCTGTGAGAAACAAGGATACAAATTTTATAACTGTTTACTTCTGAAACTTTGTATGTGAACTAAACAAGCACTTCGACGAAAATGCCGGACCTTAAAATGAAGAAAAAGAAAAAATAAGCAAAGCCAAATTGCAAAATACTACCAAAGAGATAAAGAAAGCGGAGAAAAATAACGCAACAAGGGATTTATGCGAGACGCATCCAGTGAAAATATAAACTCGGGAAATGTAATTCAGAGGATACCATGGATTGACAATGCAAAGGCACTTGGAATCATAGCAGTCTTTTATGGTCACATAGTCTTAAAGATATTCGTTACTTATGCTATTCCAACGGCAGGTTTACAGTACAGGCTGATTTATTCGTTTCACATTCCATTATTTTTCCTTTTATCTGGCTATCTTGTAAAAGAAACTCAACATCGCAATTTATTCATGTTCATGAAAAACAAATTTATGACAAGGATAGTGCCATTTTTTTTCTTTAACATCCTTGCCATGCCATTTTTCTTTATAATTGGAACAATATCTAATCAAAGCATCGATTTCAGCCAAGTCGTCCAAAGGTCTCTTTATCTCCTTGCCGGTAGTCCGATATTCAATGGCGTAACATGGTTTCTGGCTTGTCTTTTCTCTGTGGAAGTAATCAATTATTTTCTGTATCCGGTTCTCCGTAAAAGCAGAATAGTGTTGTGCATGACAATTGTCTTGTTTTACATCATGGGGTGGGGCCTTTCATACAAGGAAGCCATCATAAATCAATATATAACCATACCGGATTATTGGTATATCCATGAAGCGCCGGTTGCGTACAGTTTCTATCTTTTGGGGAACCTCATCGCCACCTTTCCGATTTTTCACGAAAAAGTGAATCTATATCTGAACGGTTTGCTGCTCATACTCACTGCTGTGTGCGTACTCGCTACATTCAACTTGAATAATGTGCATCCTTCGGTTCTTTTAGCAATTGGTCAATATGGCAGTTTTCTTCTATTTCCCTTAACAGCCATAGCCGGTTCATTGTGCATTATTTCGGCATCCCGGCTCATGCCTTCGTTCAGTTTTATGAGCTTCTTGGGGAGGAATACATTGTCCCTTATGGGGTTGAATTTTATATTCGTCTATTTTACAAATTTCTCATGTATCTATTACAGCATGAAGATTTTTTCAGATAATCACTTTTCAGTATTAATGCACTGTGCTTTTCTTACCTGTATAACACTGTTACTATGTGTTCCGTTGGTCATCTTACTGAAAAGATATCTTCCTTTTATGATAGGTTACAGAAAAGACAAAGATAATTAATAGCCGCAAAATTAAGATAGGGAGTCAATGATATTGAATAGGGATCTTTAAGAACTACTTCCTGAAATCCACAAACCGGCAACATCAACAAAGATGCTTTCTTTCAATCTGTAATAAACACAATCCGTCCTCCATATTTTGCGGCCAAAATCCCTTGACTCATAAAATCTTTCTTCATATACTTCCATCACGAAAAAGGAAGTTCTTATCAAAAATTGCAAAATATTAAAGAAGAGAGGTGTTCCATGAAACGAATAGCTTTGTTGATGGTGTGTATTTTTCTACTACCGGCGATTTTTGCTGAAGCCAGTACAAAGGAGAAAAATGTCCAATTGGTTAAAGCTGCAGAAAGAGGTAATCTTGCGGACGTGCAGGATGCACTGAATGGCGGAGCTGATGTAAATGCAAAGGACATTTTCGGCTGGACGGCTTTGATGAGGGCATCGTATGGTGGCTATACGTATGGTAGATATGCTGAAGTTGTGAAACTTCTTCTGGATAAGGGGGCTGATGTAAATATTATAAAGACCGACGAAGGTACTACTGCCCTGATGGCGGCATCGAGTGGTGGCTATGCTGAAGTTGTGAAACTTCTTCTGGATAAGGGGGCTAATGTAAATATAAAGACCAAGGAAGGCATCACTGCCCTGATGGAGGCATCGAGTGGTGGCTATGCTGAAGTTGTCAAACTTCTTCTGGATAAAGGCGCTGATGTAAATATAAAGACCGACGAAGGCATTACTGCCCTGATGGAGGCATCAAGTGGTGGCTATAGTAAAAAGGAAATTTTTGGTAAAGCTCAGACGGCGGCATCGGAGAGAGGATGTATTGAGGTTATCAAACTTCTCTTGGCTAAGGGCGCTAATATAAATGTAAAGAATAGCAAAGGCGAAACTGCTCTGGTGATAGCAAAAGATAAGGGCAAGACAGAGATTGTTGGTATGCTGGAAAGAGCCGGCGCAAAGAAATAAATGGTGAGGGGGTAGATTTCGGTATGAACCGACCTCATGCATATATGGTTATCGAAGGCATTTACCTGTTCCCAGTTTAGCATTCGGAACCTATGTAGGATATCACAATTCAAATGGTAAAATTCAGCCTTGCTAACTCAAACAGATTGAGCCTTTGTAGATGAAACAAACAATCACTTTCTTCCTGAAATGTTGTTTTTAGCTTCATCTTTAAGAATTCAACATTTCAAGCGATAATTTTTAGTTTATGCTTGAAAACTGAAGCTATTTTCAGAGATAAATTCTCTCTTGACTTTCCATTCTTATAAGAGCATTTATTAAAAAAGAAGAGGTCTCACTTGAGGCGCCCAACTTGCACTCGATAAGCACTATCGGCGGCATGGGTATATTCCTTTAACCATTTAACAAAATAAGGATATGAATATAAAAAAATGAAGAAAATATTTGCAATTCTGGCAGTTTTGTCACTATTGATGGTCCCCTGTGTTTCCATGGCGGCCTTGCAGCAGGCTTCTGATACGGATCTAGCCGCGATCACCGGCCAGTCCGGTGTCACGATTCATATCAGCGCAATGCATATTGAATTGTACCTTGGCACCTTGACCTATGGCGATTTAGACGGTTTTACGACAGTCAACTCTTTCGGTAACGATTTCACGAACGCGGGTTTCATCGACGTCTCGTTCTTCCCGGTTCCGATGTATATACAGCATAGATGATCTGAACATTTCTGACAACTGCCCGCCACTGAATATTAGTAGGTTTAACAAATAATCGACTACTTCCTGTAAGAAACAGATTGTCATCCTTGTCGATCATACTGGACTTCAATCGTAATAATCAAAAAATGGCTGAACTCTAGCTTAATGTGTGGTAAACACTTCTGAAAAATTTTAAGAATTTGGATTGAACGAAGGACGAAGAAACAATGCCAACTTCACAAAGCACGTTAAGCTCAGAATCAGCCCAACATAAGAATTTGAATCCGGTCTTGATTTGCCTGGCTCTGGCGATACTAACGATTATAACATTTTGGTCCCTCAAAGACTGCGGCTTTATAAACTTTGATGACGATATTTACGTGTATAAAAATGCTTACGTACAATCAGGCCTGAATTGGAATAGTATAGGACAGGCCTTTTCTTCTGATTTGATAATAGCTGGGTTAAGCGGCCATTGGCATCCGCTAACATGGCTGTCATTAATGCTTGACTATCAAATCTTTGGCCT
>PLMV01000005.1 GCA_003141615.1 Syntrophaceae bacterium | reverse complement strand
ATTTGATAGCTACTTGGTATTACCAATGGTAAGCCTCAATTCTGGCGACTGCTTACAATGGAACAATAGTAGATGTACTCCGCGTTTGTGATGATGAGTTGGTTTTGCAAAAAAGAACATTGAGCTATTTTTATCGAATACTTCCTTGAAGTGAGGGATATATAATTGATTAGCACTATTGAATCAGATAGGGAAAAACATGAAATTATTCATGGGAAAAATCTTGCAGATTCTGATCCGGAATTAATCTGGGGCTGGAAAAAACCAGCAGGCAAGCGTCGCGCCGAACGAAGAGCCGGTATTATTGCGGCAAGCGCATTTTTATTGCCGGGAAAGTATGTTTTGGAAATAGGGTGCGGCACAGGTGTTTTTACAGAAATATTCGCGCGAACCGGCGCCAGAATAATCGCCGTGGACATTTCCGGCGATCTGCTTCAGCTGGCCCGTGCCAAGGCCATACCCTCTGACCAGGTTTCATTTCTAGAAAGTCGTTTTGAGGACTGCGCTGATAGGGGTCCTTTCGATGCGGTTATAGGTTCGTCTGTCTTGCATCACCTGGATATAAAACCGGCTTTGGAAACGATCTACAGACTACTAAAACCCAATGGGTTTTTAAGCTTTGCCGAGCCCAATATGCTCAATCCCCAAATTGCGCTTCAAAAAAATATTCCCTGGATTAAAAAAAGAATGGGAGATTCTCCCGATGAAACAGCCTTTACAAAACGTCAGATGAGAAAACTGTTCGTTGACGCGGGATTTGTAGATATCCAAATCACACCTTTCGATTGGCTTCATCCCGCCACGCCATCAAAATTAATTCATCTACTTGAAAAAATGGGCGCTTGTGCTGAACGCATCCCTGTATTAAAAGAGTTTGCCGGTTCGTTGCACATTAGTGCCCGCCGTCCTTTTTAGAAAAAATGATTTTTTCAGGAACTACTACTTATTTTAATGTGTTTTCGAATTAAATTCATTCGTTTTGATACGAATCAATGATCGGAAATAATCAGAAAACTGCTGAATTCCAGCTTAATCTGTGGTAAACACTTCCAAAAAGTTTTCGAACTTTGGAGTGGAGCCCCCTCCGGCTGGAGCGGGGGGATTCCAAGTCGCGGGATTGAACGAAGGACGAAGAAACAATGCCAACTTCACAAGGCACGTTAAGCTCAGAAGCAACCCAACATAAGATTTTGATACCGGTCTTGATTTGTCTGGCTCTGGCGATACTCACAGTTATCACCTTTTGGTCCCTCAAGGACTGCGGCTTTATCAACTATGATGACAATCTCTACGTGTATGAAAATGCTTATGTACAATCCGGTCTGAATGCGAACAGTATAGGACAAGCCTTTTCCTTTTCATCTGAATTGGCGGAGAAAAGCTGCCATTGGCATCCGGTAACATGGCTGTCATTGATGCTTGACTATCAAATCTTTGGGCTCAATCCCCAAGGCTATCACCTGATGAATCTTCTCTTCCATGTTATGAACACCATACTCCTTTTTCTTATATTCCACCGGATGACAAAGAAACTCTGGCCAAGTGCCTTTGTAGCCGCTCTGTTTGCGATACATCCTCTCCATGTAGAGTCTGTCGCCTGGATAACAGAGCGCAAGGATGTTCTTTCCACTTTCTTCTGGATGCTCACCATGGGAGCGTACAGTTATTATGTTGAACATCCGGGGTTTCGGAGATATTTCTTTGTCCTTCTGTTTTTCGTCCTGGGTCTGATGGCGAAACCTATGGTGGTAACCCTCCCGTTTGTGCTGCTGCTTTTGGATTACTGGCCCCTGCAGCGTTTTGTTGAAACGAAACCAGCCGACCCCGAATATAAATGGTCATTGATCTTTCCTCTATTATGGGAAAAAGTTCCCCTTTTTATCCTGGCAATACTTTCAAGTATCGCAACATACGTCGCTTCACAAAGTGGAGGTCTCAAATCTATTGAAGCGTTTTCCCTGAGTGTTCGTATTGGGAATGCCTTCATTTCCTATATTACTTACATTGGAAAGATGATCTGGCCGAGTAATCTCGCCGTCTTTTATCCTTATCCAAGGTTGTTGATGCCCTGGCAGGTTTTGGGGTCGGTATTACTGCTGATAGCCATCACCCTGGCAGTTTTCAAGATGGTTAAGAGATCCCCTTATCTGGCAACAGGTTGGCTGTGGTATATAGGCACACTAGTGCCTGTTATTGGTATATTGCAGGCTGGCGGTCAGGCCATGGCGGACAGATACACTTATATCCCCCTGATAGGGTTATTCATCATGGTGGCATGGGGTGTTCCGGATCTCTTGAAAAAATGGAACTACCGGAAAGAAATACTTTTGGCATCATCTGCATTGAGCATTTTGTGCCTTTCCGTTATAACATGGACGCAAGTTGGATATTGGCAGAATAACATTACATTGTATGATCACACTTTGAAAGTTACTGATTATAATGAGCTCATCTATAATAACCGGGGTATTGCCTATAGCGCCCTCGGCAATTACAGGCAGGCGATTGATGATTGCAGCAGGGCGATCGAAATCGATCCGGGTTTTGCAGAGGCCTATTATAACAGGGGCAATGCCTATGTTGCCCTCGGCAATCACAGGCAAGCGATTGATGATTATGGAAGGGCGATCGAAATCAAACCTGGTTATGTGGCTGCCTATTGTAACAGGGGCCATGCCTATGCTGACCTCGGCAATTACCGGCAGGCGATTGAGGATTATAGCAGAGCGATCGAAATAAAACCGGGTTATGCCGACGCATATAATAACAGGGCTTTTATTTATCTAAAGCAGGGTGATAACATTTCCGGTTGCCGTGATGCTCTAAAAGCGTGTGAATTGGGAAATTGTAAATTATTAGAAATGGCTAAAAGCAAGGGAGGCTGTCGTTGATTTGATATGGCATGCCTTGGCTCTAGAAGTGTTTACCCAATGGTAATTCTCAATTCTGGCGACTGCTTACAATGGAACAGTAGTAGATGAAGTCAGCAAGTCCGCTGCTTCGGCGATCTTGAAAAATCTGTAATCGGATTTTTGTTTAGTCCTTCCATAAACGCAGCATCCGGTAATTTTGCCAAGTATCCAATATTTTAAGTGGTAGGCAATAGCCTATTGCCTCATAAATAAATGTTATAGAGAGAGCGGAAGAAAATTATACGACGAGGTATTTATGCGAGACGCACCCAATGAAAATATAAACGCGGGAAATGTAACTCAGAGGATATCATGGATTGACAATGCGAAAGCACTTGGAATCATAGCTGTCTTTTATGGTCACATAGTCGCAAAGATATTCGTGACTTATGCTATTCCCACAGCAGGTTTACAGCTCAAGCTAATTTATTCGTTTCACATACCATTATTTTTCCTTTTGTCCGGCTATCTTGTGAAAGAAACTCATCATCGCAATTTATTCATGTTCATGAAAAACAAATTCATGACAAGGATAGTGCCCTTTTTTTTCTTTAACATCCTTATCCTGCCATGTTACTTCATCAATGCAAAAATATCGCACCAAAGCATCGATATCAGCCAATACTTCCAAGGATTGCTCTATCTCCTTACCGGAACGGCGATATTCAATCCCATAACATGGTTTCTGGCTTGTCTTTTCTCTGTGGAAGTAATCAACTATTTTCTGTATCCGCTTCTCCGTAAGAGCATAATATTGCTGTGCATGGCAATGGTCTTGTTTTACATCATGGGCTGGGGTCTTTCATATAAGGCAGCCACCATAAATCAATATATAACCATACAGTATTATTGGTGTATCCCCCAAGCGATGGTTGCTTACAGTTTCTATCTTTTTGGAGACCTCATCGCCACCTTTCCGATTTTTCACGAAAAAGTGAATCCATATCTGAACATTTTGTTGCTCATACTCACTGCTGTGTGCGTACTAGCCACATTCAACCTGAATAATGTGAATTATTCGGTTCTTTTAGACATGTGTAAATATGGCAGTTTTCTCCTATTCCCCTTAACAGCCATAGCCGGTTCATTGTGCATTATTTCAGTATCCCGGCTCATGCCTTCGTTCAGTTTTATGAGCTTCTTGGGGAGAAATACATTGTCCCTTATGGGGTTGAATTTTATATTCGTCAATTTTACAAATATCTCATTTATCCATTACAGCATGGAGTTTTTTTCAGAAAATCACTTTTCAGTATTCATGCAATGTGCTTTTCTCACCTGTATGACACTGTTACTATGTGTTCCGTTGGTCATCTTACTGAAAAAATATCTTCCTTTTATGATTGGTTACAGAAAAGACAAAGATAATGAACAGGCCCTAGCTAATTCTATGATACAAAAATAGCGAAGGAATTGTTACTTTTGTTTAATTATTATTTAGGTATTTCTTGTTCATGAATAAAAAATATACTCATTTTATCATAACATTGCCCCTATAAATAGATCTATTTACATTCTTATTTGTGCCGACAGGTCGGTATGGCGGTTTCAATCGGAAATAATAAAAATTGTGAATTATTGGAAATGGCCAAAGGAAAGGGAGACTGTCGTTGATTTGTTGATGTGGAATTCTAAAACAGTGTTTAATGGATAATATTCTCTTGACTTACAAGTCCGTTACTGCTTAAAACCACCTTCGTCAAAAGGAATATCTTATCAAATAAATTGAATTTAATTTTCTTAACAATTGTGATAATTAAATTAAAAACATATAAAATTATAAATGGGGGCTGCTATGCAAAAAATCATCATTCTCATTTTTCTCATTTTAACATTTATTTGTTCCTGTTCGGAAAAGAACAAAACGGCGTCAGATTGGCTTGAGAAGGAAAAGGCATTATGGAATGGGAAGCAATATACCGACCCGAAAAAGGCTATTGAATATTTAAATAATGCTATTAAACTACAGCCTAATAATGCCGAGACCTATACCAAAAGGGGGGATGCTTACTATAATCTCGGCCAGCATCAGCGAGCCATCGAGGATTATAATAAGGCTATCGGTCTGAAACAAGATTATACCAACGCTTACAACGATCGGGGGAATGCTTACGTTAACCTCGGTCAGTATCATAATGCTATTGAAGATTATAATCAGGTAATTCGTCTGAAACCGAATTATGCAGAGGCTTACAGCAACAGGGGAATTTCTTACTATAAAGTCGGCCAGGATCAGCAAGCCATAGAGGATTTCAATAAGGCAATCCAACTGAAACCGGATTCTGCAGATGCCTACAACAACCGGAGCACTGCTTATTTATTGCGGGGCAACAAAGAACTTGGCTGCCCTGATGCGAAAAAGGCTTGTGAATTAAAAATTTGTAAAACGTTAGAATTGGCTAAAAGCAAGGGATGGTGCCGTTGATTCAGTAATGTTACTCTAACTGATTTCAAATAGTAATCATCAATTCTGGCGACTGCTTACAATGGAATAGGAGTAAGTGAATTAAATTTTCTTAACAATTTTTATAATAAAATGAAAACATGTAAAATTATAAACGGGGGCTGTTATGCAAAAAATCATCATTTTCATTTTTCTCATTTTAACATTTATTTGTTCATGTTCAAAAACGAGTGAAAAGCCAGAAGATTTAATTAATAAGGCAAAACAATCATGGGATGGGAAACAATATACCGACCCGAAAAAGGCAATTGAATATTTAGACAAAGCAATCAAGCTACAACCTAATTATGCAGAAGCCTACAACCAGCGTGGTGTTGCCCATAAAAACATTGGGCAAAATCAGCCTGCCATAGAGGACTTTACTGCGGCTATCCGTCTGCAACCGGATAATGTTTTAGCCTATTTTAACCGAGGAACTCTTTACAGCAATCTTAGCCAGGACAAACAAGCTATTGATGACTTTAACGAAACCATTCGCCTGAAACCGGGTTCAGCCGAAGTATATAACAGCAGAGGCATTATTTACAATAAACTGGGTAAGTACCAACTGGCCATCAAAGATTTTAATGAATCAATAAAACTGCAACCTAATAATGCCAATGCCTATAACAATCGTGGAATTGCTCATTTTAAACAGGGTGACAAAAAGCTGGTCTGTAGTGATTTGCAAAAAGCCTGCTCAATGGGATTCTGCAAAGGGTTAGAATTGTTTAAAAGCAAGGAATATTGTCGTTGATTCGGCTTGTTCCGACCGTCGAGCATAAGAAACATTTATATATTTTATGAAACCATCCCGCAGAATGCCCCGCCCTGTGGGCGGGGTAATTCACTGACACACAAACTTCCAAATAACGAAAGAAATTTACCTATAAAAAACACAGTGTACTGCTTTTTTATAATAAATTATGTTAGTAAAAAATAAGAAATATGTTACAAAAATAGAGTATTTTATATTGTATAGATTTAGGAGTGAGAATTTGAAGGAGAAATATATTCATGTACGAAAAATCCACGTACAAAATTTACCAAAAGTTGCGGGTGACTAATTGGAATAGAGTTGCCGATAAGTATGATAATAAGCAAGGCTTCAGTAGTTACTATCACAAACGTCTGGAGGAAGTGCTGCGTTTTGTTATTCCACCAGGGCAGCGGGTCATTGAGATTGGTTGCGGTCTGGGGGATTTGCTTGCTGCACTCAAACCATCTTACGGCGTCGGAATTGATTTTTCGCCTCAGATGATCACCCGGGCAAGAGAGCGTCATTCTGACTTGCATTTTATCGAAACAGATGCACATGAGCTGGACTTAAAGTCGGACTTCGATTTTGTGATTCTGTCCGATCTGGTCAATGATTTGTGGGATGTTCAATCTGTGTTTCAGAATATCCAGTCTTTTATCACACCAAGATCAAGGATAATTATTACCTCTTATAGCAGGCTATGGGAATTGCCGTTCTGGATTATCAGGAAAATGGGTCTGGCCAAACCGACCCTATACCAAAACTGGCTTACCGTTGACGATATAGCCGGTTTACTTTCGTTGGCCGATTGTGAGGTTGTCAGGCATTGGGAGGAAATCATTTGGCCGATTCGATTTCCGGTAATCGATACATTGTTAAATAGATTTATAGCCAAGGTCTGGCCTTTTCGCTGGCTTGATCTGACGCACATCATAGTGGCCAAACCGTGTTCAAAAAAAGAAAATCTGCCCATATCACCTAAGGTATCCGTTATTGTTCCGGCACGAAATGAAGAGGGAAATATTAAGAAAATATTTGACGAAGTGCCGGATATGGGCGGCAAGACGGAATTAATTTTTGTTGAAGGCGGTTCAACGGACAATACCTATGACGTTATCGAAAAGACAATGGCGGATTATCCGCATCGGCTGTGCAAACTCCTGCGGCAAACCGGTAAAGGGAAGGGTGATGCTGTCCGCTTGGGATTTCAGAATGCCTCGGGCGATATTCTCATGATCTACGATGCGGATATGACCGTTCCGCCGGAGGATCTGCCCCGATTCTACGATGTGCTCGCCGGCGGTAAGGGCGAATTTGCCAATGGTGTGCGCCTGGTGTATCCCATGGAAGAGGAGGCGATGCGCACATTGAACTTTTTGGGGAACAAGTTCTTCAGCCTGGCCTTTTCCTGGCTTTTAGGTCAGTCGATTAAGGATACATTATGCGGCACGAAAGTTCTTTGGAAACGCGATTATGAAAGGATTGCGGCAAACCGGGCGTATTTTGGTGATTTCGATCCTTTTGGTGATTTTGATCTTTTATTCGGAGCAGCGAAACTGAATTTGAAAATTGTTGAAATTCCTGTTCGCTACCGTGAACGTACTTACGGCACAACCAATATCAGCCGATGGAGTCACGGCTGGCTTCTCCTTCGAATGGTCTGCGTTGCAGCATTGAGAATCAAATTTGTGTGAGAGATATAATAATGAAAGGGCAACACGCTATCAATAATAAAATCCAATCCAGCCAAATATTGCCCTTTGCCATATCTCTTGGGATCTTCATGATAGCAGCCGTTTTCGGGTGGTTCAAGCTCCGATACGGTTTTAATTTTATCGATGAAGGCTACCACATGACAGAGGCCTGGCGGCTTACCGTTGGTGATAATTTTTTCAGCGACAAATTCACTGGAGCCCTGACTTTATCAACCTTCATCAACGCTCTTGTTTTCAGGATTTATCCCGGCATAACATTGCTTGGTTTCCGGGAATTACAATTTACGCTTACCATTATTTCCCTGTTGCTGCTGAGTTTTGCGCTATATAAAATAAGTAAAGACTTCTGGTATCAGCCGGTCATATTTTCCATATTTGCCTTTACCGGGCTTGATCCCGTAGGCATGATCTCGAATCTTAACTATCAGACCTATCCCCATCTGTTTATTACAATTTATCTGGCATTTTTCATCATGGGGCTGAATCAGCAATCTGTTTTATTGAAAAGGATTTTGTATATCACGGCAGGAGCATTTTTGTGGTTGATCAGTTTCAGTTTGCTCCATATGAGTCTTGTGGTCATCTCCGTGGTCTTACTGTTTGTCATCATCAAAATCTTCAAATTGAAATCTCTTGATTTTAATTTTAAGGATCTATGTTTTGTTATGGCGCCGGTTCTATTATTGTGGGTTATTTTCATTGGTATTTACGGTAACGCTTTCATCCAGAATGTTATTTTATCTGTTCAAACGACCCTTTCTGAACACACTCACGCAGCAGGAGCACTAATCACCATTAATTGGGAGGCATTGAAACACATCATCATTACCTTATTTTTTATGATTGCCTTTTTGTGGAGTACAAAGTTGTCGAATACACCACTCTTAGTGGGCATTTTATCAATACTGTCGGTAATGATGTTTGCGGCTATTGACTCGTCCTTGTTCGGCTTGATAATGCCTTATTACAGAGGCTGGTTTGACCGTCCCATGTGGTTTACCGCTTTATTGGTATCATCCTATTTCTTGTTTCTGTGTAATTTCATCTTCAAGATCGTTAAAAAGAAGCCATGGAATAACTTTGAATTGTTTGCCCTCGTCCTTTTTATTCCCAGCATAATAGCAGCAATCAACAGCAGTGTTTTCTCTGGTCTGGGCTTCTTGGCGGTGCTCTACTCTTCCATACCTGCCGTAGCTGCAATAGCATGTGCCATCTTGTCCATGGAAACCGTCAAAAAGCGAGTCTATCTTGTAAAGTTGGCCATTTTAATTCTGTTTTTCGCTCCTTTTTACTATGCAACGGCATGGGCTGACTGGAAATTTACATATTTCGATGTAGCTCCTGAACAGGCCAATGTTGAAATAGAGACGGGATTCGGCAGGGGCATTAAAACCAATCAGATTTACAAAGATTTATATGGATGGATCAGCGCTACGTCTCAAGCGTATTCGAATAAAGATGATTATATAATTTCTTATGTTGTCTCCCCCATGGTGCATATGATCGCCCAACGCAGACCGGCTCTGGATGATACCTTCATTTCCTTTGCAGAGGTGCCTAAGGATTATTATCCTAAGGAAATAGAATTCATGAAGAACCGCGGGCGCAGGCCACAACTGGCTTACGTTTTCGAAGCTGAGCCTGCCATGGTGCCTGTTACTACGCTGAAAGATCCTAAACGCATTTGGTATAATAAACAATTTACTTTCCCTTCCAGCGATCCGATTTCTCAATATGTCCTCGATAATATGACACCGATACAAAAATTCCCAATTTCTAAAAAATTGGCTGTAGGTTTATTTCTTGATAATGAGTCTGCATTGCGTATATTGGAAAATATATTAACGACTGATCCGGATAATCCTGGGGTGAATTTGCTCCTGGGGAATATTTACCAGAAGAAAGGTGATTTTGATAAGGCCAAAAGATACTATAAAAAAGCAGCATCTCTTCACTGAAAGATTGAAAAACATGGTTAGTTGTGCAAAGATATAACACCATGAATAAAAAAATACTTATCCTTCAGTCTAATTATATCCCTTGGAAAGGATATTTTGATTTGATAAATTCAGTTGATGAGTTTATTATTTATGACCATGTCCAATATACAAAAAATGACTGGCGTAACCGCAATAAGATTAAAACGCCAAATGGTGCTCAATGGCTTGCAATACCTGTCAATCATAGCACTTCAATGAGGATCAAAGATGTAAAAGTTGTTAATAATTTATGGAGAAAAAAACATTGGAATACCTTAACAGGCAACTATGCTAAAGCAAAATATTTTAAGGAATACAAGGATCGATTTGAGTTACTCTACTTAAAGGGTTCTGAAAAATATTTAAGCCAAATTAATTATATGTTTTTAAATGAAATAAATGAAATATTAAACATAAAAACTACCATCAGTTGGTCATGGGATTATAATATAGATGGAAATAAAATTGAACGATTAATCAATCTTTGTAAACAAACCAATGCTAAAGAATATCTATCGGGCCCTTCAGGGACAAATTATATAGACGAAAAAATATTTGAAGAAAATAACATTAAAATTATTTGGATGGATTATAATAATTATCCGATTTACAATCAGTTATATCCTCCGTTTGAACATGGAGTAACTATTTTGGATTTAATTTTTAATGAAGGTCCAAATGCAAATAAATTTATGAAAAGCTTTAATACCAATGAAAAATAATACTAATATAGAACTCTCCATAGTTGCAACAGTATATAATGATGCTGAAATAGTGTCTCTTTTAGTAAAAGAACTTTGTCATCAATGTGCACAATTAAAAGTTAGCTATGAGATTATTCTAGTAAACGATTACAGCACAGATAGCAGTGAAATTGAAATTCAAAAAGCATGTAAAGAAAATAAAAACGTTAAAGGCATTTCCCTTTCCCGCAACTTTGGGCAGCAGATAGCAATTAGTGCTGGGATGCGTTATGCTTCAGGTAAATTTATCATTATAATGGATGGTGATTTGCAAAATCCTCAATCGGAAATCCCCAGATTATATAATGAAATTTTAAAGGGTTATGATATAGTATATACTGTTTCTAAAACTAGAAACAATTTTTTTAACAGAATAACTTCCAGTTTTTTCTGGTTCATACTTACTAAATTATTTGGGGTAAAAATTGTACAGAATCAGTTAATGATGAAAATAATGAATCATTCTTTTGTTGATAGATATAACCAATATAATGAGATTAACCGAACTGTGGAGGGTATCATTGTTGATATTTCTGAAAATTATTCAGTTTTACAAGTTGAAAATCAAGAAAGAATTAGTGGGAAAAGTCATTATAACTTTTTTAAAAGATCAAACCTAATGATAGACATGCTTATCGGTTTAACAAATGTACCTTTAAATATGATGTTGTATTTTGGTTGGTTAGTATTCCTAATTACTATTATTTTATCAATTTATAACCTTATTGCATATCTATATTTTGATGTACCTGCAGGCTTTACATCTATTATTTTATCTATTTTTCTTTTCGGAAGTCTTATAATTTTATTATTGGGATTTATCGGTAGATATTTATCAAACATTTATAATGAAGTTCGCAAAAGGCCTCTTTTTCATGTAAAAGAAACATATAATTTAGAATAAGACATGGATAAAAATATACTATTCAATCATTCGGAATCAGAGAAGAGCATATGGAGAAACATTGGTTCTATCCTTGAGGAAAACCCAAAATGAAACTTGAAAGTGTTCTTAAGAGATATAAAGCGTATTTCATTGAAAAAATTGAGAAGTATGGCGCCGACCCCAAAGGTGTGGATTATAACGGTTGTGAGGCCCAGGAAATTCGTTTTGAGCAATTGGTTAAGGTGATCAATCCATCGGCGGCTTTTAGTATTATTGACTATGGTTGTGGTTATGGCGCCTTGTTTGATTTTCTTCAAAAAAAAAACTGGCAATTTACCTATCATGGCTTTGACATGATCGAGAAAATGGTGATTGCCGGGAAAGATGCACATAAGGATTTTGACAGCGCACGCTTCTTCCATGCCGAAAGTGATTTGGAGGTTGCCGATTATCTGGTGGCGGGATCGATTTTTAATAATAAATTTGAGGCAGATAATGTAGAATGGCAAAACTTGGTTTCGGCAACCTTGCAACGCATGAATAACTTGTGCAGTAAGGGCTTTGCCTTCAATATGCTTACGAAATATTCCGACGAAGATCGCATGTCCCAGCGCCCCGACTTGTTCTACGGCGACCCGCTGTTCTTCTTTGATTTCTGCAAACGCAATTTTTCGCGCAATGTGGCTTTGCTTCATGATTACGGCCAGTATGACTTCACCATTCTTGTCCGCAAGAATATTGTATAGCATGAAAATAATCCAAGCCCCACGTGCTTCAACAATTCTCTATAATTTGCTGACCACTCACGCGGATTCGCGTCCGTGGTTACTGCCTGCCAATATTTGTCCTATTGTACCGATCACACTCCTTAAGGCGCAGGTGCCATTTGAATTTGTGGACATTTCGGCTAAGTCTCTGCACATGGATTTGGAGCAGGCCGAGGTGCGGGTTAAGACGCGTAAGTTTGGAGGATTATTGTACGCGCATACCTATGGTGAACTATCCACGCCGTGTGACTTCTTTGCTTCAGTCAAACGCCTTGCCCCTGATCTTGTCCTTGTTGATGATCGCTGTTTATGCATCCCTGACTTTGAAATTGATACGCCAGCCGATTTGACTTTATACAGTACGGGTTATGCCAAGATAGTCGAACTTAATTCTGGCGGCTATGCTTTTGCTCAAGATTATTTGGAATATGAGCCATCACATTTGCCGTTTGATTCACAGACGCATGCTGAACTTGAAGTATCTTATAAAGAGGCTGTTCAAGGCCGCAAGACTTTTATGTATCATGATAGCGACTGGCTTGAAACTGATGCGCTCATGCCTGCATGGTATGATTATCGCCGGCAAATTGAAGATGTATTAAAAGACTCGCTGTCTCACCGCGCTGAGATAAACGAAGTATATCGGACATTGTTGCCGCATGAAATACAATTGCCGCAGGCTTATCAAACATGGCGATTTAATGTTCGCATAAAAAACAAGGCGCATGTTTTGAATGCCATTTTCAACGCCGGGCTGTTTGCCAGTTCGCACTACGCATCTCTTGCTGGCATTATTGCTGAAGGCTGGGCGCCATTTGCCGAAGCTTTGGCGGATCAGGTTATAAACCTGTTCAATGATTATCGTATTAATATGCAAAAATCAGAGAAAATTTGCAAAGTGATTTTGGAGAATTATGAAGGTTGATTTTAACCGTTTCATTACTGTTGGAGATGGAATAACTAAAAGTGCTTATTTCGTCTTAAATCTTTTCCTGAATCCGGCAAAGAACTCAGTTAACATAAGTTAGGATTTACAAGGCCCTGCGCAGAAGTATCGATTTTATTATAGAAAGCTTTTCTCCAGCAACCACTATATATCCGGTGGATGAAGATCCATTCCTACTTCGCGATTTGTAGCTATAAATATTTAGTATAAAAAAGTTGAAATTGCCGGTTGCTTATGTATATATTTCGCAAATGAAAAACATTAAAAGGTTTTTGAGTATAATAGTCAGCGGCACTATCTTATTTCTTTGTACATACTACATCATTTTTCATTTCCAGTGGCGAGCTATTTTCCAACTGCTGACACAAGTCGATTTAAAATGGTTTTTGGGTGGAAGCATAGGAACGATTCTGCTTTATTGGATGATTCGAACCATGCGCTGGTTTATTTTGTTGAAGGCAGCTGATATTCACATCGATATTTACCGTTTGTATCTGGTGGGGGCAATATCCATGGCCCTTACCACCATTACACCCCTTCAGTCCGGTGAGGCCCTGAAGGTCGAGCTGTTAAAGAAAGTTGGCGCATTGGACAGGGTTCCTGGTTACGGTATTTTTATGACGGAGAAGATTCTCGATTTGATCATTGTTCTGCTGATAGCATTATTAAGTTTGCTATTTGGTGTTTCAAAATTTCTGGATAGAGGGACGATGTTTGCCGCCGTTGCGGTAATACTGATTTGCTTTACGGTTTTTTTCGTTATAATTCAACGCATACCTCCTAACAACACTGTGGGTCGTTTTTTTCAACCGTTTAATCAGTGTGTAAGAACCCCAAGACTCTTGGCATCTGTGGTCCTTTTGACAATCGGGGGGTGGTTTTTTGTTGTCCTGGGCTGGTATGCGTGTTTGCGCAGTATCTCCATTTCAGTGACTATTTTGGAGACGTCCGCGCTGACCGCCATTACCACCATTATCGGTATTTTAAGTTTGATTCCCGGGGCGTTTGGTATCAATGAGGTTAGTATTTCATCTTTTCTTGTTTATCTTAAGCAAGATGTTGCCATGGCTCAGGCAGGTGCCTTGATCATCAGAATTTATGGTGGCATGATTTTGATTTTGGGTTTCGCCCATTTCTTATTCTGGAAGTTAACTGGAGCCGGGAAACGTACACCGGTTAACACTGATTAATGCATGTTAAGGAATTATATCTTATGGGGTCTGAAGATTCTGTTATCAACGAGGTTTATTAATGAAAGTATGCCCCGACTGTAATAGCGAGTTACTGAATGATTCATCATGCGGATGTTGTGGTTTTAAGACGAAAATGATTGATGGATTTTTGGCGTTTGCTCCGGATCTTGCCGCAGGCAGCGATTCTTTTCCCGCTAACGCTCACGAGAAACTATTCCAACTGGAAAAAAACTGCTTTTGGTTTTCAGAACGCAATAGACTAATCATCTGGACATTGAAAAAATATTTTCCCCATGCGCAAACAGCATTGGAGATAGGTTGCGGAACTGGGTACGTTTTGAATGGATTGTCTTCGACCTATCCTGAAATAAAATTCACCGGAGCTGACATCTACACGAGAGGGCTTAAATTTGCCGCCGAAAGAGTGCCGCAGGCAAATTTTATACAAATGGATGCGCGCCAGATTCCCTTCCGTGATGAATTCGATATAATTGGTGCTTTCGATGTGATTGAACATGTAGAAGAAGATCAGCAGGTACTCAGTCAAATGTGCAAGGCTGTTCGTCCAGGCGGCGGTATTATAGTCACAGTTCCTCAACACAAGTGGTTATGGAGCGTGACAGACGAATTGGGGTGCCATAAAAGGAGATATACCCGCCGGGAGCTTGGCGACAAAATAGCAAAAAGTGGATTTGAAGTAATTAAAATGGTATCATTTATGAGTTTGTTGCTTCCGCTAATTGCCATTCTCAGAGGGAGATACCTTTTGTGTACGAAAAAAATGACGGAAAAAAGCGTCAAGTCGGAGTCGGAATTGAGGATCAATCCTGTACTGAATAGCCTGTTTCGTGCTGTCTGTATATTGGAAATGCGAATAATTAAGATTGGTTTTTCGTTTCCCGCCGGGGGATCACTATTGTGCATAGCAAAGAAAAAGGGGGATGCATGACGAGTAAAAACATTACAATTCCATTCAACAAACCATTCATCGTCGGTAAGGAGTTGTTCTACATCGCCCAGGCGGTCATCGAGAATTGCCATACCGCCGGCGACGGTCCTTTCACTAAGAAATGCCAGGTCTGGCTTGAGGAACACCTTGGTTGCCGCAAAGTCCTGCTGACCCATTCCTGCACGGCGGCGCTCGAAATGGCGGCGATCCTGGCCGACATTCAGCCCGGCGACGAGATCATCATGCCATCGTTCACGTTCGTCTCCACGGCCAATGCCTTTGTCCTTCGGGGCGGCATCCCCGTTTTCGTGGATATTCGACCCGATACCCTGAACATAGATGAAAATCTCATCGAGGCGGCCGTCACCCCCAGGACGCGGGCCATTGTCCCTGTCCACTATGCCGGCGTCCCCTGTCAGATGGATGCCATTATGGACATAGCCCAACGAAAAGAGCTTCTGGTTATTGAAGATGCCGCGCAAGCGCTTTTATCTCAATATCATGGCCGATACATGGGGGCTATCGGCCAGATGGCCTGTCTGAGCTTCCACGAGACGAAGAACATCATTAGCGGCGAGGGGGGCGCCCTTTTGATCAACGACCCGAAGTTGATCGAACGGGCCGAGATCATCCGGGAGAAGGGCACGAACCGCAGCCAGTTTTTCCGCGGCCAGGTGGACAAATACACTTGGGTGGACATGGGCTCATCCTACCTGCCCAGCGATATCCTCTCCGCCTTCCTCTTTGCCCAGATGGAGAACGCCGAGCAGATCGTCGCCCGGCGCAACCGGATCTTCGACCTCTATCGGGAAGGCCTCCGTCCACTCGCAGAGAAGGGACTCATCCAATTACCCTGCGTTCTGGAAGACGGCCAGTGTAATGGCCATATATTCTATCTTTTGACCGGCTCCGTCGAGGAGCGGACAAAGCTGACCGCGCATCTGCAGAATCAAGGTATCATGGCCGTGTTTCATTACGTTCCGCTCCATTCCTCTCCAGCCGGGATCAAATACGGCCGGGCAAGCGGCAGTATGGACGTCACCGAACGGGCGGGCGATTGCCTGTTGCGGCTGCCTTTGTTTTATGAAATGACTGATCAGGAAGTCTGTTTCGTCATCACTTCTATATGTAAATTTTATAGATCGTGAGAAATTGTAAAAGGTGGGTATCGACAATAACATGGATGAAAATAAACGTCACAAGATCCTTTCCATTTTGTCTAAAGAACGGCAGTTTAAGGAAATTAATCAAAAAATTGTTTTCCTGCCGACCGATGGGCTTCAAGAACATTCAACCAGCCCCGGTCCAATGGGCCGGCTCCAGGATTTGCTCAAACGACATGGCGATCTTTACAGATTACTGGTCAAAGTTTTTTCCCCGGTGATAACCAGCGGTGCATATAACAAGCATTTCAGAAAACTATTGGATCTTTACGGTGAAGACAATATTATTCTCAATCTTGGAAGCGGACCCGGGCAACTGAAGGGAAGACGGGACATAATCAATGTGGACTTGTTTCCCTTCGCAGGCGTGGACATTGTCGCGGATGCGACTGACTTGCCGTTAGAGAATGAATCCGCTGATTTTATAATCAATACGGCCCTTTTGGAACACGTCGGAAATCCTCGTGTCCTTGTACTCGAGATGAAACGGGTGCTTGTCAAAGGAGGCGTTGCTTTTTGTTACGTGCCGTTCATTGTTCCATATCATGCCGCGCCTTTTGATTTCTTCCGATGGACTGCCTCGGGCGCGAGAGAACTCTTCTCAGTCATTGGAGATGTCCAAATCGGAGTCGGGGCCGGCCCCACCTCAGCAATGCTATGGGTATTGCAGGAGTGGTTGGCTCTCGTTCTCTCATGCGGCAGCAAAACCCTGCATGATTTGATTTTATTGGCGTTGATGCCCCTGACTTTCCCGATAAAATGGGTAGATCATCTTCTTGTGCATCATCCATTGGCCGATAAGATAGCAAGCGGATTCTTTATCGTTGTCAAAAAAACATAGAGTCGCAAAATACTCCTAAAATGGTCGGGAATAGTTCTCTAAACAACTTGAAAACATGGTCTCTTTCCTGATAAGAGAAAGTATGGGAAAAAATCAAATGGAGGCAAGTGCCGTAACATGGAAAAGCAAATCGGTTTCATAGAAAGATTCCGGAAACGATATTCCGGCCATCTTTTTCACATCTGGATAGAGGAATATATAGGGTGGCTTATACGCAATCTTCCTTCCATGGAAGGGATGCTTGTCCGTTATGGCCTCTATCGACTTGTTTTCAAGGAAATCAAATCTTTTGCCCTCATTTACCCCGGCGTCTATTTCACCCACACCTATGGAATTGAGGTAGGGCGTAGCTTTTCCGTTAACTCCGGAACTATAATTGATGGCCGTGGCGGGATTACAATTGGCGATGATGTTATGGTCGGTCCCCACACCGCGATTTATTCTTCAGGGCACAATTTCACTCAACTGGATCGACCGATGACAAGTCTGGATCACATTATGTCCCCTGTTGTCATAAAGAATGATGTATGGATCGGCGCTCATGTTTGTATCCCCGGCGGCATCACTATCGGACAGGGGGCAGTTGTTGCCGCCGGCGCTGTCGTAACGAAGGATGTTGAGGATTACATGATTGTTTCCGGTGTTCCTGCAAAGAGTATCGGCAAACGGGGTTAGAAATCATGTAAAGCTAATCACTATTGCCGTAATAAACAAGTGCGGCGGAGCAAACAAAAGCCAAAACTAAATTAGATCAACACCCGCCGGAATCACTATCTATACCTGCTGATAAACTGTGTAGGATAGTTGAAATCATTGAAAATTGGATATAGTTGAAGTTATAGTGAAAATGCTACAGCATATCTTAATGTGTCATAGAATGAAGCTTTCTTGACATAAGATGTAAAGATCGATTGTAAATCTTACTTCCTTAATATTGTTTTTAGTTTCATCTTTAAGAATTCAATATTTCAAGCGACAATTGTCAATTTATGCTTGAACACTGAAGCTATTTTCAGAGACAATTTTTCTCTTGACTTCCCATTATTATAAGGGCATTTATTAAAAAATTTATTCTTATTCGCACAGTTGAGGCGCCCAACTTGCGTTAGATAAGCACTATCGGCGGTATGGGCATATTACTTTAACCATTTAACAAAATTAGGAGAAAAAAATGAAGAAAGTATTTGCAATTTTGGCAATTTTGTCATTGTTGATGGTTCCCTGTGTTTCTATGGCAGCCACCATGTCGGATGCGGATCTCGCCGCGGTTACCGGCCAGTCCGGTGTAACGATTGATATAAGCGCTATGCAGATTGATATGCGCGTTGGCACCTTCACCTATGGCGATTTAGACGGTTTCACAGGAACCAACTCTCTTGGTAATGATTTCACAAATCCCGGTTACATCAACTTAGCATTCTTCCCGGTTCCGACGCATTTTGGTATAGGGGATATTAAGCTTGTGATTGATATCGGAACAAGTGTAACTACCAGTGTAACTGCTGTGAATATCGCTGGAAGCATGAGCTCACCCATCACGGCTGACACGATTATGTTTAATCTCGATCTGAGTCCTGACAACGGTGCCGCGGTTGATTATGCAACTAACGCAGCAATCGGTTCTTCTTATGGTCCGGCGTTCTCTCCTGCTTATTACACACAATCAAATGCAAATCTTTCTTACAACATCGGCGTAGTTGGGCTATCGAATATATCGATTACCGTTCCTACTTTCAACATAGCGATTTCGGCTCACTAATTGATACCGTAATCGGAAAATTGTACAGTGCATGACCTTAGCTTGGCGGGGCTTAAAAGCCACGCCAGGCACGTGTTTTTTAAGTGATCGGGATCAGGTTCACGGATTAGTTTGGTAACGGTTTAAAGATTATGAGTGATAATGATACGATGAAAACTTTTAGAGCAGGTCTCGTTGTTTTATGCTTCGGCTCAACTTAACGTTGAATCTTTCGAATGGTAATCCTTAATTCTGACAACTGCTCACTACTAAATAGTTGCAGGTGAAGTCAACAATTCTGCCGGTTCGGAAATCAGATTTTTGTTTCTTTCTTCCTGAAAGAAACAAATTTTCAAACTCTATGAATATGCAAGATTTCAATCCGTAATGAACACCATTCACCACATTTTGAGGCCAAGATTTTATTGACATACAAACCTGATTTTCCTATAATAGAACCCGTTGATAATTCCTTGGCAAATGCAGGAAGTATTTTTTTAAATATCAAGCGGGAGAGGCCATAGTTTTTAACTGGTAGAATTCAGTAAAGGGCTGTTGCCCGGTGGGTTTTTTTTATGAACGCGGCAGATGAACATTGGAAGCCACAACTAAAGGAAGCCGAAATGAAAGGATATAACGGTCCATCGATTCTTTGCGCTGTCCTCCTGTTTGGCGCGGTCCTTGTCTCCCCGGCCTTTGCAGAAATGAAGAAGGTCGACGAGAAGGAGTTGGCCCGGACGAATGTTTCAGTGACAGGGACGCCCATCAAAAAAGACCGGATTAACTGCGTTGAAAAAGACGGGATCTGCGCGGAAACGAAGCAGGATCGTGTAACCTCCGACAAGGTGGCCACCGTTTCTTCCCCGGCCGTAAGCAATACCACGGAGGCGATCATCAACAAGAGCATGATGCTCGGAGGCAAGGAAGCGTTTCAGTTTGGTATGAGCGGGGTCAATTCGTATAATAGAGTGGGTGGCACCGTTACCGCAGTCCAATCGCATTAAGATTTGAATTCAAACGTCGATCAAACATTTCAAACGAAAATCATTAAATAATTTATTCGCAATGCTTGTTTCTTTGTAGGTGAAGTCAACAATTGATATAAGACTTAATTGGACAACGTCTGTCAAGTTAAGTATAATTCGGGAAACTTAATGATTCTCTTCTGTCGGAAGATATTTTGCCAGAAATTTTTTAATAAGCATAGTCGGAATATGACCTGGTGTATTATAACCCGAAAAAACATTAATATGATAATATCCACTTAACATTTCTAACTGTGTTATAGAGCCACTTTCTTTCAGTTTTTTGTAAAGGGCTGTGGCGTTCGTCCTTGGAACTGCCCAATCATCTCTGCCATGGATGATGAGGCTAGGAGGCTCCCTGCCTGTTATGTGATTAAGGGGAGATGCATCGTTTTTCTCTTGATCCCTGATGGACTCCCAATAGTCGGCTATGGTCGGACTCAGGTAGTTATCCTGCAATTCTGCGCTGTAATAACCACTCATCGGAATCCAACACTTCACTTTCCGTATATCTATGTTGTATTTTTTCTGCCATTTGGTCTCCGTAACTAATATCGCGGCCATATACGCCCCCTCTGAAAGTCCCGTTATGGCTATACGGTTTCCATCGCCACCATACTTGCCGATGTTGTCAGTGACCCACTTCAACGCAAGGAAGCAATCCCCTATCTGCTCCGAGAATTTATTTTTAGATGCATCACGATGATTAATTGATACGACGGTATAGCCGAGAGACAACCAAGAACGGACGGCAAATAGAACTTGGAGCTTGTCTTCCTGTCCGCTGTGAATAAAGAAGATTACAGGTGCAGGTTTCCGTCCTTGATAAGTATAAATATCAAGCGCTTGAAGATTTTCAGGTCCATATTTGATGGTTTGGCTGGGTGTGAGCCGATGGCTTAATACAGCCTTTGCGTATAATTGATACAACCGGATGTCTTCATTCTTCAGCTCTGCAAGTGGCTTCTTTGAATCAACAAAGCGGTGATAATCTCTCTCATAATTCGACGTATCCGGCGACTTGGAAAAAGCGGAGAAATTGCTGAATAAAAGAATGATCAAACTCACACAGATAATGGTAAATTTAGATTTCATAACTATCTCCTTGATGGTTTCCAATCATTGA
This sequence comes from Syntrophaceae bacterium, assembly GCA_003141615.1. Classification (GTDB taxonomy): domain Bacteria; phylum Desulfobacterota; class Syntrophia; order Syntrophales; family Smithellaceae; genus Smithella. Next base: position 8,769 of record PLMV01000005.1, on the reverse strand, counting down.
TTCTTACAAAACATTGCTTGTTTGTGGTTATAAGAATTTCGGTCTTGTATGTCAAGAAAATACGATGGTTTGCATAGTGCTTTAATGGCAAGCGCAGCAGTAACAAAAGCATTAATTACTATTGGCGGCAGCTTTCAGCGCGGTGATTGTTTTTTGATAATCGTCAGTGCCAAAGATGGAGGCTCCGGCTACAATGACATCAGCCCCGTCGGAAATAATCAAAAAACTGCTGAATTCCAGCTTAATCTGTGGTAAACACTTCTGAAAAGTTTTCAGAATTTGTATTGAACGAAGGACGAAGAAACAATGCCGGCTTCACAAGGAATGTTAATCTCAGAAACAACCCAACATAAGATTTTGAATCCGGTCTTGATTTGCCTGGCTCTGGCGATACTAACGATTATAGCATTTTGGTCCCTCAAAGATTGCGGCTTTATCAACTTTGATGATAGTGTCTACGTGTATGAAAATGCTTATGTACAATCAGGCCTGAATTGGAATAGTATAGGACAAGCCTTTTCCTTTTCATCTGAGTTGGCGGAGTTAAGCTGCCATTGGCATCCGGTAACATGGCTGTCATTGATGCTTGACTATCAAATCTTTGGCCTTAACCCCTTCGGTTATCACCTGGTAAATCTTCTCTTCCATATTATCAGCACCATACTCCTTTTTCTTATACTCCACCGGATGACAAAGAAACTCTGGCCAAGCGCCTTTGTAGCCGCTCTGTTTGCGATACATCCCCTCCATGTAGAATCTGTTGCCTGGATAGCAGAACGCAAGGATGTTCTTTCCACTTTCTTCTGGATGCTCACCATGGGAGCGTACAGCTATTATGTTGAACATCCGGGATTGCGGAGATATTTCCTTGTCCTTCTGTTTTTTGCATTGGGCCTGATGGCGAAACCTATGCTGGTAACCCTTCCTTTTGTGCTGCTGCTTTTGGATTACTGGCCCCTGCAGCGTTTTGGGGAAATAAAACCAGATCACAAAGTTCAGACTGAAGTATTTAAGCCCGTGACTTCTGATAAACAAAAAAAGAAATCAAAAACAAAGCAGGCCATAAAGGAAACATTGGAAGTAAAGAAACCAGCCGATCCCGAATATAAATGGTCATTGATCTATCCTCTACTATGGGAAAAAGTCCCCCTTTTTATCCTGGCAATACTTTCAAGTATCGTAACATACGTCGCCGCACAAAGTGGAGGTCTCAAATCTATTGAAGCATTTCCCCTGGGTGTTCGTATCGGGAATGCCTTCATTTCCTATATTGCTTACATTGGAAAGATGATCTGGCCGAGTAATCTTGCCGTCTTTTATCCTTATCCAACGTTGTTGGTGCCCTGGCAGGTTTTGGGGTCGGTATTACTGCTGATAGCCATTACTGTGGCAGTTTTCCGGATGGTTAAGAGATCCCCTTATCTGGCAACAGGTTGGCTGTGGTATATAGGCACACTAGTGCCTGTTATCGGTATAGTGCAGGCTGGTTCTCAGGCCATAGCGGACCGATACACTTATATTCCCCTGATAGGGTTATTCATCATGGTAGCATGGGGTGTTCCGGATCTCTTGAAAAAATGGAACCACCGGAAAGAAATACTTTTGACATCATCTGCATTGAGCATTTTGTGCCTTTCAATTATTACATGGACGCAAGTCGGGTACTGGCAGGACAGCATTACATTGTTTAATCACATTTTGAAAGTTACTGATAATAATTGGCTCGCTTATAATAGTAGGGGTGTTGCCTATAAAGACCTCGGCAATTACAAGCAGGCGATTGAGGATTATGGCAGGGCGATCGAAATCAAACCGGGTTATGCAGATGCCTATAATAACAGAGGCCTTGCCTATAACGGCCTCGGCAATTACAGCCAGGCGATTGAGGATTTAAACAGGGCAATCGAGTTCAAACCGCGTAATGCAGAGGCCTATAATAACCGGGGTATTGCCTTTAAAGGCCTCGGCAATTACAGGCAGGCGATTGAGGATTATGGCAGGGCGATCGAAATCAGACCGGGTTATGCAGATGCCTATAATAACCGGGGTAATGCCTATAACGGACTCGGCAATTACAGGCAGGCAATTGAGGATTATGGCAAGGCGATCGAAATCAAACCGGGCCATGTAGCGGCGTATAATAACAGGGGTTATTTTTCTCTAAAGCAGGGTGATAACATTTCCGGTTGCCGCGACGCGCGAAAAGCATGTGAATTGGGGAATTGTAAATTATTGGAAGCCGCAAATACCAGAGGATTATGCCGCTGATTTAGTAGGCATACTCTATCATTAATTACAATAGAAATCGTCAATTGAAAAGTTTTCGAAATTTGGATTGAATAAAGGACGAAGAAACAATGCCAGCTTCACAAGGAACATTAAGCTCAGAAGCAACCCAACATAAGATTTTGATACCGGTCTTGATTTGCCTGGCTCTGGCGATACTTACGGTTACCACCTTTTGGTCCCTCAAGAACTGCGGCTTTATCAACTTTGATGATACTGACTACGTGTATGAAAATGCTTATGTACAATCAGGCCTGAATTGGAACAGTATAGGGCAGGCCTTTTCTTCTGAATTAGTGGAGAAAAGCAGCAATTGGTTACCAGTAACATGGCTGTCCTTGATGCTTGACTATCAAATCTTTGGNNACACCATACTCCTTTTTCTTATATTACGCCGGATGACAAAGAAACTCTGGCCAAGTGCCTTTGTAGCTGCTCTGTTTGCGATACATCCCCTCCATGTAGAGTCTGTTGCCTGGATAGCAGAACGCAAGGATGTTCTTTCCACTTTCTTCTGGATGCTCACCATTGGAGCGTACGGTTATTATGTTGAACATCCGGGGTTTCGGAGATATTTCCTTGTCCTTCTGCTTTTTGCATTGGGCCTGATGGCGAAGCCCATGCTGGTAACCCTCCCTTTTGTGCTGCTGCTTCTGGATTACTGGCCCCTGCAGCGTTTTCAGGAAATCACGGGTATTAAACCCTCCGCTGCGCGGGATTGTTCAACTTATCCAATTCCGCTACGCTCCGCTTTCGGAATTGGAGTTTCAACAATAAAACCGGATCACAAAATCCAGACTGAAGTATTTGAGAAGGAAACATTGGAAGTAAAGAAACCAGCCGATCCCGAATATAAATGGTCATTGATCTATCCTCTACTCTGGGAAAAAGTCCCCCTTTTTGCCCTGGTAATCCTTTCCAGTATCGCAACATACATCGCCCAACAAAAAGGAGGAGCTGTTCAATCTATTGAAGCGATTCCCGTGGGTGTTCGTATCGGGCATGCCTTCATTTCCTATATCGCTTACATCGGGAAGATGATCTGGCCGAGTAATCTTGCCGTCTTTTATCCTCATCCAAGGTTGTTGGTGCCCTGGCAGGTTTTGGGGTCGGTATTACTCCTTATCGCTATAACCTTAGTAGTTATCTGGAGGGTTAAGAGATCCCCTTATCTGGCAACAGGTTGGCTGTGGTATATAGGCACACTAGTGCCTGTCATCGGTATAGTTCAGGTCGGCGATCAGGCCATTGCGGACAGATACACTTATATCCCCCTGATAGGGTTATTCATCATGGTGGCATGGGGTGTTCCGGATCTCTTGAAAAAATGGAGCTATCGGAAAGAAATACTTTGGACATCATCTGTATTGAGCATTTTATGCTTTTCAATTATTACATGGACACAAGTCGGGTACTGGCAGAACAGCATTACATTGTATGATCACACTTTAAAAGTTACTGATAATAATTTACCCATCTATATTAACAGGAGTACTGCCTATAACGCCGTCGGCAATTACAGGCAAGCGATTGAGGATTTAAACAGGGTGATAGAAATCAAACCGGGTTATGCAGAGGTCTATATTAACAGGAGTGCTGCCTATTACGGCCTCGGCAATTACAGGCAAGCGATTGAGGATTGTGACAGGGCGATCAAAATCAAACCTGGTTATGCAGATGCCTATACTAACAGGGGTAATGCCTATTACGGCCTCGGCAATTACAGGCAGGCGATTGAGGATTATGACAGGGCGATCAAAATCAAACCGGGTTTGGTAGAGGCATATAGTAACAGGGGTGTCGCGTATGCCAAGCTTGGTAACACCAATCTGGCAGTTGATGATCTAAAAACGGCGGCAAAATTAGGCCACGAACGAGCAAAGAACTTTTTAAGAAGCCAAGGGATAAGCTGGTAGCAGCGAATGAATGCAATCTTTCGACCGTTAATCCGTGATTTATTCATATACTCCAGAGCGTTTGTTTGTGAACACATTGAAAGTGACGATAAGAACGATGCGTCCATCAGTTATCTTCAGGACAACACAGATAGCTTAGTTTGGGTCTGTTGTGTACAGTAAGTGCGTGGGTATTACTTGCCGATGCAAAAACTGGAAAAAATCTTATCCAATATTTCATCATTGATTTTTTTGCCGGTTATTTCATCCAGATTATCCAAGGCTTCGCGCAGGTCGAAAGCNNTATTTTTGTCATCGCCGCTGCCGGATAAATCGATGATGGTGTTTTTCAATTCTTCCAGTCCGGCGCCGAATTTGGCCGAGATTTTAAGAATATTTTTCTCTCGCGGAAATAAATGTTCAATAGTTTTTATTTCCCATACAGGCGGCAGATCAATTTTATTGATCGCGACAATAATATTGCCGTCTCTATTCTTATCAATAATAACTTTATCTTCATTCGTTAACGGTTTGCTGCAATCCAATAGTATGATCACAACATCAGCATCAGTCAGACTTTCCCAAACAAGATCGATTCCTTCTTTTTCGATGACGTTTTGCGGTTCTCTAATTCCGGCGGTATCCATCAAATTTACAGGAATGCCGCCGATATTGATGGTATCCGTGATTAAATCGCGTGTTGTACCAGGGATGTCGGTAACGATCGCTTTTTTCTTGCCTGTCAGGGTATTGAGTAAGCTCGATTTCCCCACATTGGGTTTGCCCGTGATGACGACATTGATGCCTTCGGTGTATGCTTTTGCCGTGCGATATGAAGACAGAAGTAACTGGATACGTTCTAACGCCTGATCAATTTGCGGCGGCAATACAGGAATTTCTTCTGTGGATGTATCTTCGGTAAAATCAATGGCCGCCTCCAGTCCGGCCAGCGCATCAATCACCAGAGCGCGCAGGGCTTCTATTTCTTTGCTTAGCGATCCCTTTAACTGGGCAAGACCGATGGCGTAAGCTTTTGCCGATTTGGCGGCAACCATTGTGGCGAGCGCCTCCGCTTGCGATAAATCAAGCCGGTTATTGAAAAAAGCGCGCTGGGAGAATTCGCCGGGCCGGGCAAGGCGGCAACCCAATCCCAGTAATTGTGTCAGAATAGATTGTATGATGAGCGGGCTGCCGTGGCAGTTGATTTCTATAACATCTTCTCCCGTGAAAGAGTGAGGTTTGCGCATGAAAGATATTAAAACTTCATCGAGGATGGTATTACCGTCGGCAGAGACAATATCGCCATGATATAGATGGTGTGTTTCCCATGGACAGTTAGCATGGGCAGGTTGAAAAATACGGCACGCAATTTCGAGAGCTTCGGGACCGCTGATCCGAATGATCCCGACTCCGGCCATACCGAAAGGAGTTGCTATAGCGGCTATAGTATCTTGGCGAAGCATAGTCGGGCACTTCCCCTTCATATTATACTCGTTAAATTGACTAAAAAACTATTCTTGTTTTTTTTCTTTGACAGGCCTGGTATTGCCTGCTTTAGCGGGAAGAATAACGATTTTTCTGTATTTACCTTCACCGCGGCTTTGCGTGATTAGCGATTCATCTTCTTGCAGCACCATATGGATAATTCGCCGGTCATGGGCGTTCATGTGGGCAAGCGATACCGGTTTCAGGGTCTTTTTCACTCTTTCTCTTATTTTTTCCGCTAAACCAAGCAGGAATTCTTCTCTTCTTTTTCTGTACTCTCCCGAATCGATCAGGATCATTTTGTGTCCATTATCAAATTTATTGATTGCCTTGTTCAATATATACTGAATAGCATCAATATTTTGTCCGCGTTTGCCGATAAGCAAACCGCTGTTATCGCCTTCAATGTCGAAAATTATTTTTTCCGGCGTTTCATTGACAGTCACCTTACATTCCAGTGATAGTCTCTGCAAAATGCCTTCCAGCAGATCCTTAGCCTTTAACGCTATAGAACCGTCGGAACTGGAAACTACAGGCGCTTTCTTCTCTTCCGGTTTTTCCATCTCAACCTTTTTTCCCGGCTTTACCCGTGGTTCTATTTTTATTTTTGATTCACTTGCCTTTGATACCGGCGCAGTGTTGGAACTGGAAACTACAGGCGCTGTCTGCTTTTTCTGTTTTTCCGTCACAACCTTTTTTTCAGGGATAACCTCTTTTTCCGGCTTTTCTCGAGGTTCTATTTTTGACTCGCTTTTAGCTTTTGGCTGATCCGTGAAGCTAAAATCCATATCCAGAGAAAGCAGAGATGCTTTTATTTTCGCTTTTTTGGAAAATATACCCCAAAAGCCTCCAGTTTCTTCATAAATAATTTCAATATTTAATTTTTCCCGTGGCACGCCGAATTCGCGGCAAGCTTTTTTAATGGCTTCGTCAATTGATTTTTCTTCTATCTCTAAAACTTTTGAACTCATCTCCAAACCTCGTGTTAATATATCAATTAACTATTTTTTTATTAATGTAAATTTGCTGACCGATGCTTAAAACATTATTTAATAACCAGTAAATGACCAACCCTGCCGGAAAATTTAAAAATATAAAGGTAAATACAATCGGCATAATCAACATCATCTTTGCCATATTGGGATCACCTGTAGAGGGGGTCATTTTCTGTTGGATAAATTGCGTTGCACCCATGATAATCGGCGTAATGTAATAAGGGTCTTTGGCCGATAAATCCTGAATCCACCAGAAAAACGGCGAGTGGCGCAGTTCAATGGCGTAAAGGAGTGTGTTGTACAGGCCGATAAATACCGGAATCTGAATTAACATCGGCAGGCAGCCGCTAAGAGGGTTGACTTTATGGGCTTTGTAGAGAGCCATGGTTTCCTGGCCGATTTTTGCCTGATCATTTTTGTATTTCTCTTTTAACTCGGTTAGTTTAGGCTGAAGTTTTTGCATTTCCTTCATGGATCTATAACTTATATTACCCAGCGGCCAGAAGATAAGTTTGATCAGGATTGTCAGGATAATAATGGCAACTCCGTAATTACTAATGTACTGATACAAAAATTTAATGAAAATCAGCAAGCCAATGGAAAGCCATTTCAATCCCGGTATAAATGAATCAAACTCAATAGCTTCTTCCAGCGATATACCCTGTTTCTTGAGGAGAGAATAATCCTTTGGGCCTATAAACAGCGCGTAGCTCAACGAATCAGACTGGTTCGGCGGAATTGTACTTTTGGTTCCCTTAATATCTACGGAGACCATGTTATTGCTGTCTTTGGACATGTTGATACTGGTCAGGGACGGATCTTGCGGTATAATTACTGCCATGAAATATTTCTTCTCAAATCCACCCCATGAAACATCAGGGCCAAGAGTAGTATCAGCCGATAAATCCGAGACCTTCTTCCGCTTGATGGCCTTGGACACATAGGCAACAGGCCCTTCCTTGCTGTATCTATCTACTACTTGTTTCGGATCCGCATACTCATACCAGTTAAGATGCGGTATCTGGGTCAGAGTGGAGTCTGTAAGGTTGGATACTCTTACATCCAGCGCAATTGAATAATTATCGGGATTGAAAGTAAAAATCTTTTCTACTTTAATTTTGCCATTAAAAATCCGGGAAAATACTAAACGCTGTTTTTCTTTAGAGTTTTTCATATCCAGGTTGGTTACATCGGCATTGTAAACGGAATCGGCGGCAATCTCAGGGGCTGATTCGGGAAAGGTAATCGCCAACGGATAAGGCATGGATTCATTAACCGCAACAAGTTCTATCGGCTCCTTGTTTTTTGCTGTGGCCGGTTGCTTTGTGCCGGTTAAGGAATTCTTAATTACAGGATAAATATCATCGGTACATTTAATACATTCTTTTTGATATCCTTTGAGCTGAAACGATTTCAAGGCGGCGCCTCTGGTGGAAAATATCGCCGTGTAATTTTCGGTTTCTACCTTGATATCTTTCGGTGCGGCTTCTTTTTTAGCGGAGATTTGTTTAGCTGCAAACTTCGGCGCCGCCGCCGTTACCGGAATTGCGGGCGATTTTGAGGCCGTATCAATACTTGCCTGCTTTGATTCCTGAGCGGGCACAGCCGCATGTTTGGGTGCCGGTGGTGCAAAAAACATCTGATATATCAAAAGTACGGCAAGTGACAGGACTACGGCCAGAATTGTCCTTTTATCCATTAAAAACCTCCAATTCATTTTTACTTGACGGGATCGTAACCGCCGGGATGCAGAGGGTGGCAGCGCAGAATTCTTTTTACGCCCATGAAAGACCCTTTTGCCGGCCCATGCAGCTTAATCGCCGAAATGGTATATTCGGAGCACGAGGGATAGAAGCGGCAACACGGAGCAAAAAAGAAAGGTGACACGCAAATCTGGTATGAACGAATTATGGAAACAAAAAATTTTACCAAAATTGTTCTGAGCATAAATTATATATTAGCTTTCCGCGTGAAGAGTTCCGTTAATTCCTTGCATGCTTCGAGATAAGTAAGGGACGGAATATTTCTTTTAGCCATGATGACGACATCATGCTCAGAGGGAAACAAGGCCTTATTGAGGCGAAAAAATTCTCTGATCAACCGTTTGA
>PLMV01000170.1 GCA_003141615.1 Syntrophaceae bacterium | reverse complement strand
GCGGCGGAGCTGAACTCTAACTTGATATATGGTACAAGTATTGTGTACAGATAAAAATAATCAGAAAATAAAAAACAGCTTTAAAATAAACTTTACCTATTATAGCTGAACAAATTGTCAAAATGATTGACGAAGATAGCCTCAACTAAGAATAATTGTCTAAAAGTACATATGAAACAGAAAAGTGAAATGAAAAACGGTTCCCGTACTTATCATGATCAAATCAAACATCTGATTCAAATCGGAGTGGCTCTTTCCGGTGAAAAGAATATTAATCGTCTTCTGGAAATAATTGTGGATGAGTCGCGCAAATTGACCAATGCCGATGCCGGCACGCTTTATATAATGTCGGACGACGAGACTAAACTTCAATTCGCAATTGTTCAAAATAATTCATTGAATATTCGTATGGGTGGTACCGGAGGAGTAATAACATGGCCGGACGTTAATTTAATAAATAAAGACGGAAGGGTCAATAAAGCCAATGTCTCGGCTTACGTAGCCATTTCCGGTAAGACAATAAATATTGCTGATGTTTACGACGTTCAGGGTTTTAACTTTGAAGGAACAAAGCAGTTCGATAAAAAGACCGGTTACCGTTCGAAATCAATGCTGGTCTCGCCTTTACGTAATTATGAAAATGACATTATCGGCGTTCTACAGCTTTTGAATGCTCTGGATCCGATAACCGGCGAAGTTATAAATTTTTCACCTGAATCACAGGAGATTATTCTGTTTTTAGCGTCACAGGCGGCAGTTGCTCTTTCCAATAGCCATTTAATTCATGATTTGGAGAGCCTGTTTGAATTGTTTATTAAAACAATCGCGACAACCATTGATGAAAAATCGCCCTACACAAGTGGCCATATAAGCCGCGTTGCTGAATTGACAGTGACCATTGCCGATAAGATAAATGAAACACAGCAGGGGTGTTTCGCCGCTGTAATATTTTCTGATGATCAGATGCGGGAATTACGCATGGCCGCCTGGTTGCATGATGTGGGAAAAATTACGACTCCTGAGTATGTCATAGATAAAAAAACAAAATTGCAGACTGTGCATGACCGTATCCATGAAGTTAAAACGCGCCTAAAATTGATTAAAAAGGATTATCTGCCGGCGACTAAATCTGCAAATAAAGATCTGCGTGCTGATAAAACTACCAGGAGCGCCGACGCGGAAATCAAAGCATTAGACAAGGAATATCAGTTTCTGATGGAAGTTAATAAAGGTGAAGAATTCCTGAGTGATGAGAATATCGCCAGAATCAAAAAAATTGCCCAACGTGAATTGTGTGTGGATGGAAAGATCAGACCGCTTCTTTCGGAAGAGGAAGTTTATAATTTATGTGTGCGACGTGGCACTCTTAACGAAGAGGAGCTAAATTTAATTCACAATCACGCTCTTGTTACACACAAAATACTTGCCGGACTTCCGTTCCCCAAAAAACTGCGTCATGTTGCCGATTATGCCGTCGCTCACCATGAAAATATTGATGGCAGCGGTTATCCCTTCGGGCTGAAAGGAGATGAGATTCCCCTGCAATCGAGAATTATTGCCCTTGCCGATGTTTTCGAAGCGCTTACCGCGGACCGGCCATATAGAAAAGGTAAAACTTTATCCGAGGCTTTAAGAATAATGGAGTTGATGGTCAAAGATAAGCACATTGACCAAGATTTGTTCGAGTTTTTTATCAAAGAAAAAATCTACACTGATTATGCAAAACGGGAGATGATGCCGCAACAAGTAGACATCTAACGACTGCGCTTCATCGCGGCAGGTGAGTTTTGTCATTACACCTTTCAAATCGTAATACTCAACAAGCACTTCTTCCTGTAATTTTGTTTTCTTATTTTCCCAATTCGCACAAAATTTCAATCCTTAATAAACACCATTCATATCTCACATTCTTTGACCAGTTTTTCATTGACATACAAGACTAAGTTCTTATATCATAGATAAGAAGGGTTTGAAGTGAAGGGTGAAACACGATGATTCCAGAGTAAGAATGAGGAATGGATCGTTATGGACGAAAAAAGGAGAGAAAGACGACTAAAGGATGAGAACGAGCTTACCGTACATATCGTCTCTGGTGGGAAAAAGCCTCTTAAAGAAAAATTCTTCTACAACTACAGCAAGGATATCTCTATGTCCGGTGCCAGAATTCAGTCCCATAGTTTTTTGCCCGTCGATACCCACCTCATGATAGAAATGAAATTAAAGACTCTGCACCAAATGATAACCGTCCTCGGAAAAGTAAAATGGACCAAAGACATCTTTGGTGATGAGTCTTTTGAGGCGGGTGTGGAATTCTTCAATACACCCCGTGACGAGATCAAAAAACTGGCCAGTTACATCTTTTGGAAACAAGAGCATAATATGCTTTATCCGGTTTAAGCATACTTGTCTAAAATGTCTTACTTTCTGTTATGTTGATTGTCCTATTTTTCCAATTCACAAAACCTTTCAATCGGGACCCTCAAAATGGCTCGTATGAAACTTCC
>PLMV01000155.1 GCA_003141615.1 Syntrophaceae bacterium | reverse complement strand
AACGCAAAAAAACTTTTTAAAACTTTTAATGAAGTTTACAGAACAGGGGAATCCACCAAGGAAGTCGATTGGCAGATTATAAGAAAAGATGGGAACAAAAGATACATTGAAGTATCTGTATCTTTACAAAAAAATTCATCAGGCCAACCAATCGGATTTCAGGGTATTGCCCGCGATATTACCGAGCGCAAGAAAGTTGAAGAATCGCTGAAAAAAAGTGAAGAGCAATACCGTCTCCTGGCAGACAATATAACAGAGCACGTATGGCTCATGGATTTAAACACAATAAAAACGATCTATGTCAGTCCCTCTGTGGAGAAAATGTATGGATATACTTCGGATGAAATCATAAAGCTCTCTTTGAAGAAAATTCTCACGGCAGAATCTCTTCAGAAAATGCTGGATACGTTTTCAACTGAAATGCCCAAAGCTTTGGCAAATCCGCTGCCCTATGTCCATACGTATTCATTGGAACTGCAAGCTTTCCATAAGGACGGTCATCTGTTGTGGATTGAGAACGCCTTAAGTATCTTACGGGATAAAAACGGAAAACCTGCATTCATGCTGGGTGAAACCAGAGACATTACGGATCGCAAGCGGGCGGAGAAGGCTCTGCAGGAGAGTGAAGATCGTTTCCGACGGATCTCGTCCATAACCTCGGATATTAACTATTCTTGCAGCACAAAAGAAGATGGCCGCTTTTCGATCAACTGGATGATTGGTGCAACAGAACGCATCAGCGGCTATTCCATTGAGGAAATCAAGGCACAAAGGTGCTGGCGTTTCCTGGTTGTTGATGAGGATCTGGCTCTTTTTGAGAAAAATGTCATCGACCTTGCCCCAGGTTCGCATGGTTTGTGTGAACTCCGTATTCGTCACAAGAACGGCGGCATCGTCTGGATTACCTCTTATGCTGAATGTCTTATGGCCACGGAAATGCCAGAGCATTTTATTCTGTATGGTGCCTTGGTTGATATCACTGACCGCAAACGGTCGGAAGAATCGCTGCGCCAAAGTGAGGAGAAATATCGAAACATTCTTGAGAACATGCAGGAGGGCTATTTTGAACTTGACCTTGCCGGTAATTATACCTTCGTTAATGACGCCGAGTGCAGAAATATAGGATATCCCAAAGAGGAATTAATCGGAATGAACAACCGGCAGTATCAAGATGAAACAAACGCTCAAAAAATGTATCAATTCTTCAGAAGGCTCTTCAGAACAGGTGAACCGGTTAAGGCATTAGATGTTGAAATTATTAGAAAAAACGGGACGAAAAATTTTAACGAAGTTTCGGTATCTCTTATCAGGGATGCAGAAGGTAAACCGATCGGATTCCGGGGTATTTCTCGGGACATCACCGAGCGCAAGCGGGCGGAGGAGGCGTTAGTCAAAAGTGAGGAAAAATATCGGACCATTCTTGAAAACATCCAGGAAGGTTATTTTGAGGTTGATCTTTCCGGTAACTTTACCTTTTTCAACGATTCATTGTGCCGAATCATTGGTTACTCCAAAGAGGAATTGTTGGGTATGAATAACCGGTAGTATACAGATAAAGAAACCGCAAAAAAAATTTTTCAAGCGTTTAATAAAGTTTACAACACAGGGGAACCCACCGAAGGATTCGATTGGCAGTTTATAAGAAAAGATGGGACTAAAAGATACGTTGACGAGTCTGTATCGTTACAAAAAGATTCATCAGGCAAACCAATGGGGTTTAGAGGAATTGTACGCGACGCTACCGAGCGCAAACAGGCGGAGGAGACGCTTAAGAATAGCGAATTAAAATATCGCAACATCTTTGAAAACGCTATTGAAGGCATTTACCAGTCGACAATAGAGGGTAGGTTTATCACGGCCAATGCTGCTTTGGCCCGGATGGCCGGATATGACTCACCTGAGGAATTAATTGAGTCTATCAAAGATATAGGAAACCAGCTTAATGTTCATCCCGAAGACCGGGAAAGATTAATAGAAATCATTGAAGCAAAAGGCTTTGCCGATGGGTTTGAGGTTGAATTTTACAAAAAGGACGGAAGCAAGGTCTGGGTCGTCATCAATGCCCGAACGGTCAAGGATGAACAGGGGAAAATCCTCTACCTTGAAGGACTCATAGAAGATATCACTATTCGTAAGCATGCCGAGGAACAACTTCAACAAACCCTTGACAGCCTCAAGAATGCCGTTGGCGCGACCATCCAGGTCATGGTATCCGCTGTAGAGGCGAGAGATCCCTATACGGCAGGTCATCAAATCAGGTCTGCGGACCTTGCCAGGGTCATTGCCACGGAGATGGGATTATGTCAGGATAAAATAGAAGGAATTCGTATTGCAGGTTCCATCCATGACATCGGGAAATTATCCATACCAGCGGAGATATTGTCCAAGCCTACCAAGCTGACAGACATTGAGTTTTCTTTAATAAAAGAACACTCCCAGAGAGGATATGAGATGCTGAAGAACGTGGAATCCCCTTGGCCCCTGGCACAAATTGTTTACCAGCACCATGAACGGATGAACGGATCAGGCTATCCAAGGAACCTGAAAGGGGATGAAATTATTATGGAGGCGCGCATTCTGGCTGTCGCCGACGTGGTGGAGGCCATGGCTTCCCATCGTCCCTATCGTGCGGCCCTGGGTATTGATGCCGCCCTTGAAGAGATCGAGAAAAATAAGGGGATTATTTATGACAATGCTGTCGCCGACGCCTGCCTGAGATTATTTCGGGAGAAAAACTACAAGATTCCATGAGATGTTGACGCGAATCCCATAAAAACCTGTTTTAAAAAGGTGATTCTTATTGACTGAAAGTGTTATTAAGTAGTTTATACTGCTGGTTGACTTTGTTTTTTTGATAGCCTATAATCTTTATAAAACTTTATCCTCATCAGGCAATATGAAAAAAAAAGTAAGCATAATAATTATTTTTATTCTTCTTTTTGGCGCTTTCCTGACGCAGGCTATGGGCGCTGATTCGTCCCCTGCATACGTATTTTCCAGTCAGGAACTCGATAATCTTCTGGCGCCCATCGCCCTCTATCCGGACCCCCTGCTGGCGGTGATGTTGCCGGCCGCGACGTATCCGGAGGAAATTGATAACGCGGACGCATGGTTGAAAAGCGGTGGAACAGTATCAGACATTAACGGACAGAGTTGGGATGAATCTGTCAAGGCAATTGCCTACTATCCGGACATTCTGGACATGATGGCCGGAGATTTGGACTGGACTGCCGATCTCGGCGATGCTTTTCTCAATCAGCCGGAAGATGTAACAAGATCTATTCAGCGTCTCAGGTGGCAAGCCAGAGACATCGGCAATCTGGAGAGTAACGATAATCAGCAAGTCATTATCGACGGGGAAAACATCGAGATCATCCCGGCTCAACCAGAGTATATGTATGTTCCCCAGTATGATGACTCCGTTGTATATGAAGATAGCTGGGCTCAGGGCTCTCCGCCCTTCATAACCTATGGTTTCGGTCTGGCAATCGGGGGCTGGTTGTGCATGGACTTTGACTGGCGCAACCACCACGTAATCTATCATGGCTGGAATCGGCCGGGCTGGGTCAATCATGCCAGACCTTATATCCACGTGCCGAATGTTTATGTCAACAAAAGCAGGTCTTCCATAAATCAGACATGGAGGCATGACATGTCCCACGGTGATCCTGAAAAGTTTCGGGCATCACAATCCGGCAGCGTTAGCGCGGGCAGGGTTGCGCACACACCTGACGTCAGGGGAAGAGAGACAACACCGACAAAACGCACGGGAGTAATCTTTGGTCCCAGGGGCAACACCAATTCATTCAGCAATCGCGGCAGGCAGAGTCTTGGCACAATCAACCAACGGCAGGTGCCGCCGGCGGACAGTATCAGCCGACAGCCGTCCGTGCCGGCTTCCGGGCCGACCGCCGGTATCATCAGAGGCTCTTCGCAGTCCCGTCCTGCCGGCGAAAGTGTACAGTCCCCCAAGACACCGTCAGTTACTTTTGGCGGTTACAGAGGAGGCAGTGAGGCAAAGGCGCAGAGCCTCCGCGGTCAGTCCAGCCGTCAGAGCGGCACGGAAACACGACCATCCGCGCAGTCCCATCCTGCCGGCAAAAGCATGCAGTCCCCCAATACATCATCCGCCCCTGCAAGCAGAGGAAGCGCTCCTGGCGGCAAGAGTTCATCCGGGGACAGGCATGGCCGGTAGCAGGCAAGGGTGTGTTAAATGATTTTTGGCAATAGAGAATTAATGAATATGGAAAGGAAGGGAATTATGTGTACAATAGAGCAGAAACCAGCATATCGCCCATCATGGGAGAAGGCTTTCATCGCTTTGTTTTTGTTAACCGCAGTGTTTGTTTTTGCATGGATTATACCGGTATCCGGGGCGCCATTGCAGAGTCTCTTTTCCTCTCCTGAAGACGCCTTGAAAAGTCTTACTGATGCCGTCAAGACAAAAGACAAAGCCGCACTCGATCAGATCTTTGGGCCCTCCGGAGAAGAACTTCGCTCCGGTGATAGGGTGCAGGATGTCGCAGAATTTGAAGAGCTTGCCAAACACCTGGCTGAAAAAACCAGCCTTGTGAAAGACGGCGATTCAAAAGTGATCCTGCACATAGGAAACGAGAACTGGCCCTTTCCTATTCCCCTTATGAAAAAAGATAATCAATGGTTCTTTGATGCGCAAGCAGGTAAAGAAGAGATACTAAACCGCAGGATCGGAGAAAACGAACTCACCGCTATACTGGTCAGCCGCGCCTATGTGAAGGCGCAACGTGAGTACATGCTTAAAGACTGGGATGGCGACGGGATACTTGCCTACGCGCAGAAACTACGAAGCGATCANNTGGCACGAGCCTGGCATGAGGGATACAAAAAGGGAAAGACCGCCTTCAGGGAAGAGACACCGGCGCCTTTTCACGGCTACTATTTCAAGATATTGACAGGGCAGGGAAAAAACGCGCCGGGAGGAAAATACAACTATATCATCAACGGTAACATGGTTGGAGGATTCGCTCTGGCTGCTTTTCCTTCAAACTGGGGGAAATCAGGGGTCATGACTTTTATTGTCAATCAGCAGGGGAAAGTTTACCAGAAGAATCTTGGGCCGGACACAGCAAAGATAGCCCGGGAGATGAGGTCATACAATCCCGATACAACCTGGACGCATGTTAAAGAATAAGTGGTGTCGCGGAGGAGAGATCGCCTGTTTCTAAGGCGCGTGCTTTCACAGTCGTCTCTTTTCTAAATCTTCCCTTCTTTATTCACAGGGTTCATAAATCCGATTTCCCTAGCATAGGAAAACTGACGCTGCCAGGGGATTCCGGGATGGACTTTTTCAAATACATCAGCCCCTGTCATCTTCAGGGATTCCGCATCCACTTCCACAGGATTATAGCCGCCAATAAAGCCGTAATCCGGAGCGATGAAGGGATGCTTCCCCGGCAGGCAATCACATTCTACAGTGATATTAAGCAGGGCGTTAATGACTATGGTCTTTCCCTGAATTTTCTTCCAGATGGCGGCCGCTGTCTCCACAAGCTTTTCCTGAAAAACCGTCATATCCGAATTCCAGAAGATTTCGAGGGCCAATTCCGGACACATGGCAATACACTGGGCGCAGCCGATGCACTTTTTCAGATCATAATCGGGATAATCGGGTTCCAAGATAGTGGCTGCCTTTGTCGGACATATATTGACGCAAAGGCCGCAACGGGTGCATTTCTTTCGATCCAGAACAGGATGATAATCGGAGTGCATTCGCTGTTTCTGCGCACGGGAGGCAAATCCCATGGAGATATTCTTGATGGATCCGCCAAACAAAGAAACCATATGTCCCTTGAAATGAGAAAAGATAACAAAACCTTTCGTCCTATCAAAGACAGACCCTACCTGGACTGTTTCAAAGTGCTTGTAGCCTGCGGGAATGGAAATGACATCTCTACCCTCCATGCCGTCGGCTATAATGATCGGACATCCGAGAAACTCGGCCGTGTAACCGTGATTGGCTGCGGTATTCAGGGAATCCTCTGCGGTGCGCCTGCCGCCGGAATAGAGCACCGTTGTATCAAAAACAAAAGGTTTTGCTCCCTGTGCGGTGAGCCAGCCGGCGATTTCTTTTGCATAATCAGGAGGCAGATAGCCTTTATTGCCCCGCTCGCCCCAATGCAGCTTGATCCCGACACTGTCGCCGGAAGTAAACGATGCCCGGAATTGTCCCAAGAGTTTTCTCAGAGATTCAAGATAGGGTTTTTTCTTACCCGTCACCGTTTCAAAGAAAAAATCAGCCATTATAAAACCTCCTCTTATTCTTCAGATAAACATCTTCTTTTTTGCCGTATAAGTGAATGCTGTTTTGATTTCCTTTTTTTCTTTTGATACCCGATCCATAAAGTCCCTTCTGGCGGGTTTATTATAAATCTTTTTTCTTTTAATTGCATCAAAGAAAAAGACGCCTAAATCAAAAATCTAGTGGGCGGATTTTTAAAATATAATCACCAAAATAGCATTATCAATTACAAACATTTGATGTTCATTATGAAAAGTGTTGATGAAAAGAATTCTTCTATAAACAAAGAGAACATTTGAAAGATTATATAAATTGGAAAAAATCCCGAGGTAAAAAAACTCTTCCATAAGCACATCAAGGCTTTTATATAAAATATTGGAGACGTCCAGGGTAAGAGATTTCAGGAAGGCAAATGGAGGTTTTCTATATTTTCGGGGAGCTTCTTAAAAATATCCACGAGTTCAGGATCAAACATCTTTTCTTTCTGCTCTTCGAGAAACTGTAAGGCCTGTTCCCAGGTCCAGGCCTTGCGGTCAATGAATATATAGTATTATTTGTGGTAAAAATTCCTTTGACACACAATATTCTTCTTTATATACTCCCACCGCGACCGCGGGTATCCACGATACCCTTCGCTTTGCGGGATGAATTCAACTTACAAATATTACGGCACTACGTTTGTAATATTTGAGTTTCATTAGAATTGTAGTTTCACAAAAAAGGAAATGCCTTATCAATTTAAAATAATATTATAAATGAATATCTTGTCGAGGTACCGCATGATAAAAAAAATATTATGGGTAGTAATTTGCTTAATCGGAGCTGTCGCCTTTGGCGCGGTCGTGGGAATATGGAATCCTTCAGAAAAAGTGAACGCTCTCTGGATTGTAACTGCCGCGGGGTGCCTTTATCTTGTGACATACATGTTTTATACTTTTTCTGAGAAAGG
Source organism: Syntrophaceae bacterium (assembly GCA_003141615.1). GTDB lineage: Bacteria > Desulfobacterota > Syntrophia > Syntrophales > Smithellaceae > Smithella. The sequence continues at coordinate 5,184 of PLMV01000155.1, read as the reverse complement.
AAGAAATGTTTCATGAGTGCATTATATTTGATGATTGGTGCCTTATGTTGTTTTGTTTTGGCGTATCGCTATTACGCTGCGTTCATCGCAGCAAAGGTTCTTATGCTGGACGACAGGAATATATCGCCGTCCATTTCCTGCAATGACGGCCAGAATTATATCCCCACCAATAAGTGGGTCGTTTTCGGCCATCATTTTGCCGCCATCGCCGGTGCGGGGCCATTGATCGGACCGGTTCTGGCCGCCCAGTATGGCTGGGGACCAGGCTTTTTCTGGATTCTGCTAGGCAGCGTCTTTGCCGGTTGCGTCCATGACATGATCATTCTTTTCGCATCCTATCGCCACCAGGGGCAATCCCTGTCTGTCATCGCCGAAAAGGATGTCGGCAAGATCACCGGCGGCGTAACGGCGGTAGTGATCCTCTTCATCATTATCGTCGCCCTGGCCGGTCTGGGTGTAGCCGTGGTCAACGCCCTGTTCAACAATCCCTGGGGCGTCTTCTCCATTGCCATGACGATTCCCATTGCGATGTGCATTGGTATTTACATGTTCAAGATCAAACCGGGAGCGATTCTTTCCGGATCTATCGCCGGATTCATCCTGGTCTGCGCCGCTGTACTTTTGGGCCCCTTTGTTGCCGACTCCGGCCTTGCCTCCTGGTTTACCTTCAGTAAGAAGGAAGTGTCCGTCCTCCTGCCCCTCTATGGTTTCTGTGCAGCAGCCATTCCCGTCTGGCTCCTCCTCGCCCCGAGGGACTATCTCAGCACCTTCATGAAGATCGGCGTCATCGCCGCCCTGGCGGTTGGCCTTCTCTTCGTGAACCCGACGATAAAGATGCCCTTCACCACACAGTTCCTTTCTGGCGGCGGTCCGATCATCTCTGGTCCCTGGTGGCCCTATGTGTTCATTACCATCGCCTGCGGCGCTATTTCGGGATTCCACTCTCTCATCGGCTCGGGAACGACGCCGAAGATGGTCGAACATGAAACGGAGATCACCTTTATCGGTTATGGCGCCATGTTGACAGAGGCTTTCGTAAGCATCATGGCCCTGCTCTCCGCCATCACTCTCAATCCGAGCGACTATTATGCCATCAATACCTCTGCCGACGTCTATGCAAAACTGAAGATGAGCGTCATCGATCTGCCGGTCCTCAGTCAGTTGGTCGGGCTGGACATTGCTCATCGCCCGGGTGGCGGCATCTCCCTGGCCGTGGGCATGGCCCATGTCTTTGCCAATGTCGGCGAGGGGCTCCGGCATACGATGAAGTACTGGTTCCAGTTCATCATCATGTTCGAGGCTTTGTTCATCCTGACGACCATCGACGCCGGAACACGTGTGGCCCGCTACATCCTCCAGGACATTCTCGGCTATGTCTTCAAGCCCCTCAGCCGGAAAGACTGGATTCCCGGCACGGTGTTGTGCAGCGCCCTCGTTTCCTTAACCTGGGGTTATTTGTTATACACGGGCGACATTTCTTCCATCTGGCCGATGTTCGGTGCTACGAACCAGACCTTATCCGCCCTGGCGCTGGCCATCGGCACAACCATCATTTTAAGGATCGGGCAGAAAAAGATATATGCGCTGATCACCTTTGTTCCCTGTGCCTTTGTGACAGTCACCACGTTCGCGGCGGGGATCATGAACGTCCAGATGTACCTTGCCAAGAATCAGATGCTGAACGCCTGGCTGAGCATCGGCATTATCGTGCTCGTGGTCATCATCATTGCGGACAACGTCCGTATCTGGATGAAGCTGCTCAAGACCGACAAGCCCATCGGCATGAATGTTGAGCGTGACACGGTTTACTGTCCGGCGATTTCCCCTGATGCGCCGCCCGACGCGAGGCCATGATTTCATAACTTAATCGCTTTTTATCTATGTCACGCAGTCACCATTGGCCGAAAGTTCTATGAATAAGATATGGCAGAAAAACAGTTTAAAACTACCTTAAAAACCATTAATATTTAAAAGATATTAGTTTTTTTGATTTTTGAAAAGTACAAAAAGTTGATATGAAAAGTACCGAAAGTACAGGGCAAGTTTTTCCCCTACCATATACTACCAAAACCCTACCATATGTTATAACCCCAAAACATTGGATAAAAACCCTTAAAATATTTTCGGAGAAAATTTAATCTTCAACTTCCTCTTCGGTAAGTGTTTCGTAGAATCTAAGGAAACCGTGTCTTTCTTTTTCGTTCTTGCTGTCTGCAAGTTTCATCGCCACATCAGGATGACGGTTCAAAACTCCGGTTAACATATACGGGATTGAATAACCCCATGAAATTTCCTCGGTGAGAGGTATTATGTCTTTGCTGATAACGTCTAACAGCGGCCGGATATCAAATTTAGGATTTTTTAGAAAACTTATCAAGAGTTCAAGCGGACAATTACCGGCGGCGCGTCCGAGTCCGTAAAGTGTACCGTCAAGATAATTAGCCCCGCGGATAATGCCGGCGATAGTATTGGCAAATCCAAGCTGCTGATGGTTGTGGCAATGAATCCCGATCTCTTTATTCTTCAGATATTTTTTGTATTTGTCTACGAAGAAATCAATGTCCTCGCTGTAAAGCGCGCCGAAACTGTCCACGATGTAGCACGCTGATATTTTTGTTTCCTCTTCTATTTGCTGAAGCGCCTCATCAAGTTCCCGCTCGAGAGCCACGGAAATGGACATTATGTTAATGGTAGCTTCATATCCTTTATCGGTTGCGTTATTCGCCAGTCTAATCGCCTTATCAATATCCTTTACATATGTCGCAACACGGATTACATCCACAACGCTTTTTTCTTTAGGCAGTATGTCTTCCGCAACCGCTTTATGCGCATCCTGCATTATGGCGATTTTCGTTTTTTCTGATTTTGTTCCGTCCACGATTTTCACAAGATTTTCTTCGTCGCAGAAACGCCACGGTCCGTACTCATCCACGGAAAACATCTTTTTACTGTTTCGGTAGCCGATCTCGACAATGTCTATTCCTGCGTCACAAGCGGCTTTGTAAACGTTTTTCACGGTATCAAACGAAAAATTTGATTTGTTCATTAACCCGCCGTCGCGGATTGTGCAGTCAATTACTTTAATTTGCGGTCTAAACATTTATTTTTCCTCCGTGAAATATTGTTTGATGCTTCTACCAAATCTTTACCTGTTTTGCAACCATCTTAAGAATATTTGCTCTTCGTATTTTCTTTATATCTTAACGGGCTCGTCATCATTCTGTAACACACAACGTGTACATTGCCATCGCAATTGCATGAAGATAAAAAAGCAACCCATTAAAAATGATTGTTTTTTAAGAAAAAAATTTTAATTAGGAGGAAAAAATGAAGAGATTTTGGTTGGTTTTGTTGTCAATGGGGCTGATTATGGCCTTCAGTGTGTCGGCCTTCGCGGTCGATGTCAAGGTTAGCGGCGAATATTATGTCGCCGGATTGTATTTAAATAAGACCAGTTTAGCGAATGATGCGCAAAATAATCCCGGCACCGCATTCTACTTTCAGAGATTGAGGGTCAAGACTGATTTTGTTGTTTCTCCCGGTCTTACCTTAGTCACCCGCTTCGATGCTCTGGAAAGAATCTGGGGCGGCAATAGAAGCACACCCGGTACGACTTTAGCCCCAAATTCAGACGATACGAGAGCGGAAAAAGAAAACATCGCTTTCGAGTGGGCTTATATCGATTATGTATCGCCTATCGGTACTTTCGACATCGGTTTGATGAATGATGGAGAAACAGGAACAATATTCGGTAACACCTATCAACCTCTTGGCCGGATAAAATGGAATAACACCTTTGGTCCTTTCACTCTTAAAGCTGATATTACAAAAGCCAAAGACCAGAGCTACTCGGCCGTTAGTTCTACTGCAACCTACACAGATGCGGACGATGATAAATATGGTCTGGAAGGAGTTTATCAATGGAAGGATGGCAGGGCAGGCATGAAAGTCACTTACTACCGCTATGCCGATAGTGAACCGGCAATAATACCAGGATCAAACCCGCCAGCAGCAGGCAACTATAGAAAAACTTACTTCAAATTTGAGCCATATGCTATTGCCAAAATCGGTCCTGTGGACATACAGGCAGAAATCAATTACGCCAATGGTAATTTAAAAAGTTATGATAACACCAGCCTGGGTACAGACGTTAAATTGGAAAACTTGAGCGGCTGGATTGACGCCACCGCCAATTTAGGCATGGCTTATTTCGGCGGCACTATTGCTTATGTCTCGGGTGATGATCCCAACACTAAAGACAGACAGGAAGGCGGTACTCTAAATGGCGGCACTGATTGGAATCCCTGTTTGATTCTATTCAACTATTATGATCGTACTTACTGGGTTGGCACTCTTGCCGGTGATGGCGGTTCTACCAACAGCGGACCTATGTCCAATGCCTGGTTCTATCAAGGCCGGGCTGGTGTGAAGCCTATTGCTGATCTGGATATCATGGCATCACTTTCCTATGCAAGCGCCGATAAGAAACCGGCTGGTTACGTTGGCGGCTCCTACGGTTGGGAAGCTGATGTCACTGGCACTTACAAAATCACCAATAATCTGTCGTACATGCTGGGTATAGGTTACTTATTCACCGGCGATTATTTTAAAGGCACCGCGGGAGCCAGTCAGGTTGGTGACGACTACATGCTCATCAACAAACTTACCCTTACCTTCTAATAACAAGAGAGTTAATGTTTAATTGTTATTATGAATCCCCGGGAGGGCGGGTAACCTCCCGGGGATTTTAGTGAAATAAAGTTTCAGAAACGAAGTGCACGGAAATTTGATGGTTGAATTATCCCTCGCAAGCAAGGACCAAAATTAATAACAGGATATAGTGTCCCAAATTTCCCAACTTATAATTTCAGGCAAGGATAAAAAAAGTATAACAATGAAAATTCCAACCATGAATAGTGTGTTTAATTTGGCCATTAAGGTTATTGTAATCATACTTACCGTGTTTATTATTGCCGTGCTGTTTGTTGGCCTGTTTCATACGATTTGGGGGATTAAGGAATTTTTATTTACAAAGTCTATTGGCCAATCGTTCAACGTTATCGTCGTCAATATTTTAACTTTTCTTGTCATCATCGAATTGTTCAGGAGTTTTGTTGTCTATTTTGAGACGCACCGTTTTCGCCTGAGCACTATGATTGATCCGGCTATTATCTTTGTTATCCG
>PLMV01000168.1 GCA_003141615.1 Syntrophaceae bacterium | reverse complement strand
TCCAGCGCTGTTGTGGGTTCATCAGCAAGCAGAAGCTGGGGATGACAGGACATGGCCATGGCAATCATTACCCGCTGGCGCATACCGCCGCTGAGATTATGCGGATAATCCCGCGCCCGCTTTTGCGGATCGGGAATTCCCACTTCGCCCAATTGCTCGACGGCCAGCGCCAAAGCTTGCTTTGCCGGAAGATGTTGATGCAGGCGAATGGCCTCGGCGATCTGTTCACCGACGCGAAAAACAGGATTCAGTGAAGTCATCGGCTCCTGAAAAATCATGGAGATTTCACTGCCGCGCAAGGCGCGCATTTCTTCGGCTGATGTTTTTAATAAATCCCGGCCGGAAAATAATATTTCGCCATTAATGATTCTGCCGTTTGCGGGAAGGAGCCGCATAATCGAAAGGGCAAGCATTGTTTTTCCGCAGCCGGATTCGCCGACAATTCCCAGAGTTTCACCGGAATTGATTTTCAACGAAACTCCGTCCACAGCCTTAATTCTTCCCTGAGCAGTATCAAATGCTGTCCTTAAATCTTTTATTTCCAGAAGTAGCGGCATAATTTATTTTTGGACACGATTGCGCAGGAATTCCACAAGCAAGCGAACAGCGACTCCTGATGCCCCTTTGGGAATATAGGTTTTGTCTTTATTTGTCCAGGACGGTCCGGCAATATCCAGATGCACCCATGGTGAATCGCCAACAAATTTGCTTAAAAATGCGGCGGCGGTGATTGTGCCTGCAACCCGGCTGCCGCTGTTTTTATAATCGGCAATATCGCTTTTGATAAGTTCGTGATAGCTTTCCCACAGGGGCAGTTCCCAGACAAGTTCTCCGGTAGTTTGGGCGGCTTTATCTATTTCTTTTTTCAGTTTATCATCAGTTCCCAGCATGCCGATTACATCATCCCCCAGCGCCACAATGCAAGCTCCGGTAAGAGTCGCCACGTCAATAACGGCCGCCGGTTTAAACTCTGAAGCGTAAGCAAGGGCATCGGCTAAAATTAAACGGCCCTCGGCATCGGTATTGAGAACTTCGATGGTTTTTCCGGAATACGATTTGATAATATCGCCCGGTTTATAGGCTGTGCCGCTGGGCATATTTTCCGTGGCGGGAATGAGTACGGTGATATTCAGCGGCAGTTGCAAATCGGCCGCTGCCATAATCACACCCATAACCGCCGCACCACCGGACATATCCGTTTTCATTTCATCCATTTTATCAGCCGGCTTGATGGAAATTCCGCCGCTGTCGAAGGTTAATCCCTTGCCCACCAACACAACCGGCGCCTCGCTTTTTTTGCCGCCCGCGTACTCCAGAATAATAAACTTCGGCTCTTCGTTGCTGCCGGAGGCGACGGCAAGAAGAGCATTCATCCCCATTTCTTTCATTTTGTCTTTATCCAGAACCTGGCAGGACACATTTTTCCTGCGGGCGATTTCCCGCGCTTTTTGCGCCATGATAGACGGTGTCATTTCGTTGGATGGAGCGGAAACAAGGTCCCGCGCAAAATAAACGGCCTGCGTTATTATCCGCGCTTTTTTAATCGCGGACTCAATTACGGAAAAATCTTTTTCGTTAGCAATGATATTTAATTGGTCCATCTCTTTTAAATCTTCGCGGCCAACGGTTTTGAATGGCGTATATTGATAAAGCCCCAGCAGAGAACCTTCCGCCACGGCCTGTATAACCTGATCTTTTTTCCGGGGGATAAGATTTAAATTAATGGAAGTTGCCGCTTCTTTGATATTCAGATTCCGCAAATGCCGCATGACGGAGGCGAAAGCGGCGCGAAGTTTCTCCAGACTAAATTCACTATGTTTACCCAGACCAACGAGGGCTATTCTTTTTGCCGGCAGCGAACCTCTGGTGTAGATTACGGATATTTGAGAAGGCTTGGCTTCAAAATCGCCGTTACTGATCATTTCGCTGATTAATCCATTACTTTTTTGATCAATCTCCAGCGCCATGCCTGTCAATTTTTTACTATCTTCAAACAAAGTTAAAATAATCGCCTGGCTTTTTGTGTCGGCAAGCACTCCCTTTTTGACAAATATCTTCACCTCATCATCCTCCTTTTTTAAAGTAAATCACTGTTATCAGCTCATATCGTTCGAAAGATAACACAAAGCCGGAAAAAGTCAATTGTTAAGGACAGATAAAATAGAGGACTTATCGATTATTGCAATGTAATTATATTGCGACGCAGGCAATCATGTGCCCTAACAAATCCGCGGTTCCCTTTATTCGAAATTAATAATGACATAAGCTTCTGGAGCTTTTGTGAAAATATGCACAGACCAATCACGGGTATGAACCCCAAAGCAAGCTTTGGAAACATTTCGCAGCAAGCTGAGGGGTATAATTCGTCCAGCAAGTTTCAACGCGCTTCGCTTCTGAAACTTGGGATAATTCAACTTACAGATANNAATTGGAGTTTCACAATAAAACATATCGAAGTAAGGGTTACCAGTATAAAGTTGTATCGGTGAATCCGCCAGAGGTAGTTCCCGGTGTTTTGAAGCCAAATTCAGCAAAACCGGCAGTTGAATAAGGACTTGTAGTGACTTTACCGCAGGCGAGCATGCCGATTTCCGGTTGATTATATGTTCCTGAATCCGGTGTAACCAATTCAGTAAGACGCAATGTGCCATTCGGCGCGCTGGTACAGGCTGCCGAACCATCATCACATATCTTGAGAACAGTTATATCCGTCACGTTGGGATTAACGGCATCCCACTGAAACTGCGGCTGAGAACCCTTTGGAGTTCCGCTCTCGATATGGGAAAAGTAGTCCACTGTTGCGTCCCATTGAGCGATATAATCGGGCACCCAGGTCAATACAAGCGGCGAAGCGCCGGCAATATAGAGCCGTCTTAACTCTTTTATATCATAAGGTATTGTATTGCCCGGCCGCGCCGGCCACGTCGGCGCTATATAACGCGTAGAATCGTCACCGTAAAACAGATTGATATCGTTTACCTTAACCGCCGGCGGAGCTCCAAGAACTACCCTCTTTTCCTGAATACGGATGTAAATAGAAGCATTGTCATCAATAATCTGTCCGTCACTTCCAGGACAATTGCTGGGGGGGTTGGTGCAACTTCCATTTGGTTCAACCCAGTCTTGAAGTCCCTTGGTATAGTCATCATTGCTAATATCTTTAAAGGCCAGCCAGCGGAAGGTGCCATCTGCTTTACGCTCCCACAAAACCAGCAGCAGAGGACCGATATTATATCGGGAACAATAAAAGGGACTACTGGTACCGAGGGTAGTCTCAAAATCAGACGGTTTGGGCTTAATTGTTTGGGGTATATAATCTGTCGGATTTGCCGCGGGGAAATAGTTGCTGCCATTTACTTGAACTCTAGGAACACCGCCAACACTCAGCCGTTCATTGGCGGAAAATGTGCCGGTCACTGAGGCAAATCTGATTTTTCCATTCGCTTTGCCGGCCGCCCACGAACCGGAGGTCAGCTCCGGCGTTCCCTGGACAACTCCGATCGCGCCGCTACTCGCTCCAGTCAAAGTATCGCCGGGGTTAAATAGGTTAATTGTAGAGCTTACTTTCGCTCTATTAACACCGCCAACACTCAGCCATTCACCGGCGGAAAATGTGCCGGTCACTGAAGCAAATATGATTTTTCCTGCCGCACAGCCGCCCGCCCACGAACCGGAGGTCAACACAGGCGTTCCCTGGACAACTCCGGTCGCGTGGCTACTCGCTCCGACTACTGTATCGCCAGAATTAATAGCCGTTGTACCACCATTGGTGAATAATAAAGGGCTTACTTTCGCTCTATTAACACCGCCAACCATCAGCCCTTCACCGGCGGAAAATGTGCCGGTCACCGAAGCAAATATTATTATTCCTGCCGCATCGCCTCCCGCCCACGAACCGGAGGTCAACACGGGAGTTCCCTGGACAACTCCCGTCGCGCCGCTACTCGCTCCGACTACTGTATTGCCAGAACTAATAGCCGTTGTACCACCATTGGTGAAAGTGAAGAATAATAACGGGTCTAAGGTAAAATATAAATTGGCCAGATCATACTTCATGAACGTTAAAGCCAAATATGTATCAGGCTCTGTTGTGGATGTAACCATTTTAGCGCGGATAGCCAAACCTATTGTTCCAGCCGTTAATGCATTACCCGTGGCCGGTTTGACTTGAACATCATAAGAAAGCAAGTATATACCTGAACCTACCGGAGGAGGAGCCCATACCTTGTTGATCAAGCTGGTGTTACTGTACCAAAAAGCTCCACAGTTATAGGCGCTGGCGCCGGTGCCGGTTGTCGCAAGAGAGTCGATAATGGAAAAATAGGCGTATCCTCCACCCGACGTTTGAAGGTTGGCAACCTCATAACCACCTATCGAAGAACTGCGAGAAAAATTGCCAGTAAGTTCCGCCGCCGTACCTAAGGTTGTAACTAAGGATGTTGGGGGGAAACTGTCCAAGATCGCCTGGCTAAAACTCAAGGTGCGCTGCTCCGACCCTACTTTACCGATTGATTGAGCCATAAGATATTTTTTAAATGTTATTGTTGATGCTGGTGTAGTAGTGACGTGGATACTAAAAGCAGAGTTGTCTGAATGCCGCAGGCCATACAGTGTCAGAACCGTGCCAACTGCTTTAGCCGTGCTGTAACGGTATAGTTTAGTCTCTCCTGAAGGAAACTCCGTTGATCCTATTTCAATTAATCCATCTTTAGCAGGAAATGCAGCTGCGGAGGCGGAGAAAGTATTGAGATCAAGCGTTAAAGTATTATTGCCCGGCGCTTGTGTTAAAGCTTGATTTACTTTCGGGTTCAGCACCAGATAAACACTGTAACCACTGTAAGGAGGAGCGGGAGGGGGAGGGGAAGGGCTAAGTGGGTAAGGACTGATTGTACACGTAAAAACTCCTGTGAGGCTATTGAATGATCCGAATGTATAGCTTGTTAATCCTTCAACACCGTGCGAATCTAATAATTTGATCTGCCCTGTTGCCGGCATCGACGTAAAATTATTCGGCGTGGTTCCGGGAAGCTGCACGCTGACATTGGTTATCGTGCCCGTCGCGGTTGCATTATAAAACCAATACGGTTGAACTGTTAACGTAAATGAGCCGTTGTTGGGGATAACATAAGTCCGGCCATTGACGACACTTTGGAGAAAGTAAGCCTTATCATCATCTGCAGTTCCATTTGCCGGGAGATAAGTACCATCAGTCGTCTTTAAATAATTTATGGACAGAAAACGGTAGCCTGCTTCCGCCATATTCCAGGCATTGGCGCCTTGATTGGATGATACTGCCTGACGCAGGCTCGATGAAGACATATAAACAACTGCAGAGAGAATGGAGGCAAAAATAACTATAATTATAATAATGTTCACCATCATCGAACCACCGCTGTGCGGATATAATTTGCATTGAGACCTTGCGAGACTGGATATTGAGTTATCTTGTTTCATATTGCAACCTTTCCACTTTCATAATTGTTTGTTCTCTCTGAATAACATATTTTTTTATTGGCTTCCCGCTGTCGCTTCCGGTCCGTCGGTACATTCATTATTCCGGGGATTAACGGATGTGGTAAAAGTAAGGTTACCGCCGCCATCCGACCGGGCAATAATTAGATTAATCGTTATGTCATGGAGGGAACCGGAGCAACAATAGGAAGTGGAGGGACACGTGGAGGGGGTACTACCAGTTCTACCAAATCCATCAGTTGGCGCCCATGCCCCGCCTGCATTGTTCCAATAAGTAAATAATCCTGTCCCATAAGTACCCAAACCGGTAATTAGTGCGTTCGTTGATGCTGCTCCCGCGGGTGAAGTAACAGTTAAATTAATCTGAGTGCCGGTACGCGTAAATGTGTATACAGTCCCCTGGGTTCTGCCATTAGTTTTGTCAGAAGTAAAAGTAATTGTATCAGCACCAGCAGCGGTAACAGTATCCATATTCATAAATTCCAGTTTGATGCGGTTAAGAGCATACTCCGCCCGTTGTACTGTTTCGGAACTAGTCCGTGTTATCACATATGCCTCTATGCCTTGCACAAGGGCCATTGCGGCAACGACACCCACAATGCTCATTAAAACCAGACTGACAATAACTTCGATCAGGGTAAATCCGGCGCTGCTTTTTTTCATAACTTTCATAATCCACCCCTTCATCAAGTAACAATCATCGAAAGAGTCATATTATTTCTGTGGACCGTGATAATAAGCACCGGCGGTGCACTGCCGGGTGGTATATTGGCCTGTGGCGGCCATGCTGCTGTATAGGTCATTCCTACGTTAGTAAAAGTAAGAAATCCGGTTCTGCTGGCATCAACCAATGGAGAATATTTGCTGATAACATACTGCCGGAATACGCCGGGATCGAAGGGATTATTGATATCATTTCTTTGATATTTATAGTCGCCTAGAATTTTTTCCATGTTTTGCTGCAAAAGAAGTTCGTCATTAAACCAGCTGAAAGCACCAAGTCTGCTGAAAAGCGGTCGACTAAAGGTTGAAAGCATTACTGCCATTACGGAAACCAATACCAGCGTAATTATTAATTCAATAAGGGTAAACCCCTTCTGGGTCCATCTTCGTTTACTTTTTTTCATGATGTTATCATCCCTGTCTGCGGTGTAATATTAATTGTCCTGGTGTTGCCCTTGTTATCTTGCAAAGTAAGAGTTAATTGAGTGGCAAGACTCGTTGTTAAAGCGGCATTAGTAAAAGGCGTACCGAAGCGGTCAAACGCAAGAATTAAAGCGCCGTTTGTTACCTGCACTCCTTTTGGGGCAAGATCTATAATGGTACTGCCTGCACCGAGGAAAGCAGTCTGATTGGCGGCAATGGTTGGATCACAGGTGCTGGCATTAGCACAGTAAAAAAGATGATACTGCGTTGTGGAGATAAAGCGCACGCCCCAAACACTAAAGGTAGTTATGTTATCTGCGGAAGTGTTCATCGCTCTTGCTTGCGCCAACCGCAAATGAGAAGTTAGTGTATCCTTAGCGGAAATAAGATTATTTGGGTTGGAGGAAAACCTCGTTACGGCTAACGCTGTAATAATACCAATAATAACTAAAATCGCAATAACTTCAATAAGAGTAAAACCACTCCTGTTACTATATGTTTTCATGCATTTACCCTCTGCTCATATTTGACGCGCATCCATATTTTTCTACGGAAAAATTAAGCGATATTCCTGTAAGTACCGCACCTATTGATAAACCAGTTCCCAACAGTAATGCAAAATTTCCATCCGATGACATCACCGCCGTGCTAACAACAAATATTAAAATATATATAAATAATCCCCAGCGGGCAAACCGAACCGCCTTTCTTCCCATAAACCATACAGCGCTACCCAGAACAGTAAGCCATAAAGCAACGAGAATTAAAACTGGTGATTGTAATTTTAACCAGCTATTAATCTCTGAATTTGCTGGTGCACTTTTTATGAAAAATAAAAGCATCAAACCAAAAATCAGATAAAATACTCCCATCGATATAAAGGACATAACACATTCCTCTTTTGTTGGCGATGTGGCGAATATGTCTTTAATCAAAAAAAATGCTCTTCTCCATATCCAGGCATAACGTCGTTCATTGATTTGACTAATTTTATGCATTATAGCCGGCGTCAAATCGGAACCAGGCTTTACTGTGTTTATCTCTTTGATTTTCTTTGTTATTTTATCATATTCTTCCATAAATACCTTTTTAAAATCTATTCTTTTATACTTTATACTATATATATAACTCCAAAGGCCAAATAGTCACAAATTTTATTATTGAAACTCCAATTTAATGAAACTCAGATATTACAAGCACAGCGAAGTAATATCTATAAGTTGTAATTAGACTCAATGAAAACGAACGAAGTGAAGTTTGAAGCGTTAGTCGAATTATCCCAAGAGTGGAGCGACGCGGGGATATCCCACGTGCGAAGCTAAGTGGGACTATATACGAGACCCAAACTTCAGAAACAAAGTGTATAACCTGAAGGTCATCTGCGACTGAAGCTTGCCGGTCGAATCAATGACATTCGCTGAAAATGAGTAAAACGAAATTTGAAGCGTAAATGGAATTGATGAAACTCAAATATTACAAACGTAGTGCCGTAATATTTGTAAGTTGAATTCATCCCGCATAAGCGGGGCATAATACCCCGCAGCTTGCTTTGGGGTTTATACCTGTGATTCTCTCAGCAATTCTTTCAATTTTTCCAGTCCGCGATATATGCGCATTTTAACGGCACTGAGCGATTTGCCGGTAATCTGGGCAATTTCTTCAAAAGTTAATCCCTGATGAAATTTCATAATTAGCAATGCTCTGGATTCATACTCCAGCCGCAAGAGATAGACACTTATCTCTTGAGTTTCTATTAATTCGGTTTCCGGCGAAGGATTTTTATCGGACAATAAATGTGCACTTAATTCTTCAGAAGATTTGTTGTATTTATTTTTTTTAAAATGGCTTCTGATTAAATTTAAAGCCAAGGTGTAAAGCCAGGTAAAGAATTTCCTGTGTGTGTCATATCGCCATAAGTATTGATATGCGTGTATAAATGTCTCCTGCGTTAAATCATCGGCATCCTCTGAATTTCCGGTCATGCGGTAAGCTAAATTATAAATAGGTGATTTATACTCTTCAACCAACAAAGCATAAGCTTGCCTGTCTCCCTTCAAAACCCTGGCAACAATGTCTGCTTCAATTTTTTGATCCATTGTCACTTTTCTATTCGGGGATAATGTTTAACTGCCGCAACATGCCGTGCCCGCAATATAATGAAACATATTTTTAATAATATTACCTTGACAATCTAATATCAAGTAAATTCGGCTTAATTTCAGTTTTTAAAGCTCAAAACAGATAATCAACCGGTCCCAATATTATGATGAAATAATTTTGGACAAAATAAATTAAAAATAGTACGGTTAGTTCGCAAAATGTGGAGGCGCTCCTTTATGTTATTCGATAAAACTATTGCCGTTGTTGTTCCTGCATATAACGAAGAGAGACAAATCAGGCAGGTTTTGGAAACCATGCCTGATTTCGTTGATTGCATTATCGTTGTCAACGATTGTTCCACGGATAATACAGCCGCCGCCGTCCTGGATTATATCAGCAGGCAAAAATCAATTCAACCAACCATAAAAAATAACGTCATCGGTCCGCGCGATAATAAATATAACCGTGCTGAACATTTGCTCAAAGAAAAACAACAAACGGACATGGAATATTTTATCTCCTCGGAAGTAGCCAATGCCAATCCTGAATCCGACCGTGTAATTCTAATCAACAATTTAAGAAACGGCGGCGTGGGGGCCGCAATCGCCCGTGGTTATAAATGGTGTCTGGATAATAATATCGACTGTACTGCTGTCATGGCCGGCGACGGTCAGATGGATCCGGCGGAGCTGGAAAAAATCTGTCTGCCTGTTCTTAATGAAGAGATTGATTACGTCAAAGGCAACCGCCTCATTCATGGCGGAGCCCGCCTCATCATTCCCAAAACCCGTTATTTTGGTAATTCCATCTTATCGATATTAACCAAAATTGCCTCCGGTTACTGGCATGTCTCCGATACTCAAACAGGCTATACAGCGATTTCTCTTTCCGCTTTGGGCGCGATCAAGCTTCATGATATTTACAAAAGCTACGGGATGCCTAATGATATGCTGGTAAAATTGAACATCGCTTTCTGCACTATAAAGGAAGTTAAAATTAAACCTGTTTACAATATCGGGGAGAACTCAAAAATGAAAGTGATGAAGGTTATCCCCCGCATTTCCTGGTTGCTTTTTAAGTCTTTTTTTAAGCGATTATGGGTTAAGTATCTATTTCGTGATTTTCACCCGCTTTTCCTTCTTTATCATTTCTCTTTCTTAGTTGGCATTTTATCTTTGCCTTATGCTTTTAAAATAATGTCTATTGTTATCTCCGGCGGCTCCGTTTCATCTGCAACCATGCTGGCTTTCTTCTTTCTCTTCACCAGCAGTTTCCAGTCTCTTTTATTCGCGATGTGGATGGATATTCAGGATAATGAAAGGCTTTATAAAACATGATGGCTTTTATGGAGAATAAATAAATTATGACAAAAATAAATAAGAAACCTTCCATTGCCGTAATGGGAGCGGGAAATTGGGGAAAAAATTTAATCCGCAATTTTTTTGAATTAAATGCGCTGAAAGTTATCTGCGATAAAGATGAATCGTCACTAAAACAAATGCGGAAACTTTACCCTTCATGTGACTCTTGTACTTCGCTTACGGATGTGCTTTCCCGCGATTACATTTCCGGGGTTGTTATTGCCACGCCGGCGGAAACTCATTTTATGCTGGCACGGAAGGTCTTGCTTTCCGGCAAACACGTTTTTGTGGAAAAACCCCTTACTCTTTCGGGAAAAGACGCCGCGGAACTGATTGATCTAGCTAAAAAGAAAAATCTAGTTTTAATGGTCGGCCATCTTCTGCAGTATCATCCTGCTTTTATTAAATTGAAACAACTGGCGCTGGAAGGCGAACTGGGCCGGATCAATTATATATACTCTCACCGCTTAAACCTGGGAAAAATCAGAAGGGAAGAAAATATTTTGTGGTCTTTCGCCCCGCATGATATTTCGATGATTCTTGCTCTGGCCGGCGAAGAACCGGAAAGCGTCATTGCCACCGGCGGCAATTATCTGCATAAAAAAATCGCCGATGTCACGACAACTCATCTGGAATTTTCCTCCGGCCTGAAAGCTCATGTATTTGTTTCCTGGCTGCATCCGTTTAAAGATCAAAAACTGGTTGTCGTCGGTGATCAAAAAATGGCTGTGTTTGACGATACCCTGCCCTGGGAAGAAAAACTGCTTATCTACCCGCACCATGTAAATTGGGAAAATAACGTTCCCGTGCCGGCTCGCGGAGTTCCGGAACGCGTTTCTATTCCTTATGCCGAACCGCTGAAAGTCGAATGCGAACATTTTCTTGATTGTATTGAAAAAAGAAAACCGGCGTTGACTAATGGCGAGGAAGGATTGCGCGTACTCAAAGTTTTAAACGCTTCTGAACATTCATTGAATGAAAATGGATTAAGAATCAATTTAAAAAGTGATTCCGGTTTAAGCTCACAGGATAAAGAAAGCTATTCTATCCACCCCACATCACAAGTGGATGAGGGCGCCGAAATTGGAACAGGAACAAAGATATGGCATTTTTCACATATAATCGCCGGATCCAAAATAGGAAAAAGCTGTTCGATCGGCCAGAATGTTGTTATAGGCCCTGACGTTACTGTCGGCAACGGCTGCAAAATACAAAACAACGTGTCCGTTTATAAAGGTGTTACCTTTGAAGATTATGTTTTTTGCGGCCCATCCGCTGTTTTTACCAATGTAATAAACCCACGCGCCGAAATCAAGAGAATGTCGGAGATTAAACCGACATTAATCAAAAAAGGAGCTTCGCTTGGCGCTAATTGCACAATTGTCTGCGGTCATACCATAGGGCGTTACGCATTCATCGCGGCGGGCGCGGTGGTTACCAGAGATGTCCCTGATTATGCCTTGATGATCGGCAACCCGGCTCGGCAAAAAGGCTGGCTGTGCCAGTGCGGCAATAAGCTAGGTGGAAAATACAAATGTCCTCAATGCGGCAATAAATATAAAAAATCCAAACAGGGGTTGCAAAAATTATAATGAAAATGCTGCTGATTACAAGCAGTTTCCCAAATGATAAAAGCATCGGCGGCATATTTATTCCCGATACCATTAGAACGCTCAATTCTTTGGGTGTAGAGGTCCATGTTTTAACGCAAAATTGTGAGGGCTCCGATTCTATTACTAAAATATTATGGAATGGTTGTTCCATCACGTATTTCGGCTGGCACGGCGGAGATATACCTCTCGTTGAATTGATGAAGAGGCGGATTTCCGGAATACCTTTAGCATTTCAATATTTCACAAATGGATATTTATCAGGAAAAACCATCTGTCGTCATTGGCAGCCTGATATAATATTTGCCGAATGGCTTATCCCTTCAGGATTAACAGCTGCAATTATTTCCGGAATTACAAAAATACCGTATTGCTGCCGGGGCTTGGGTTCTGATGTTTATTTATCATCTGAAAATTTATTAATACGTCCCTTTATTAAATATGTTGTCAGAAACAGCACATATCTTTTTGCCGATGGTTTTGACCTGTGCCGGAAAACGTCGGCGCTTGCCGACGGCAAAGAATGTTATTTTGCGGCCACGGCCAGGAAATTGGAAAACAAGAAATCCGATTTCCTCCACCTCGATGATACCGGACTTTTTACTTTCTGCAGCTTGGGCCGGCTTCATAAAATTAAGGGATTTGATTTTTTAATTAAAGCGTGTTCCCTTCTGGAAAGTAAGAAAATAAATTTCAGATGCTATATCGTGGGCGAGGGAGAGGAGAAAGAAAACTTGAAGTATTTAATAAATAGCTTCTCTCTGGATGGAAAAGTAATTTTAACCGGGAGACTGGAAGATGGTGATATCAGCGATCTCTTCCGTCACGTTGACTGTATCGTCATTCCGTCTTTAAGCGAAAGCATCCCTCTGGTTTTATCAGAAGGAGTAAATGCAAATAAACCTCTTATCGTAACAAATGTCGGTGACATGGGTTATCTTGCTGAAAAGTATAAATTAGGATATGTTGTGGAAAAAGAAAATTATAATGATCTGGCCGAAGCGTTAATAAAAATGAGCAATGCAAAAATAAGATCTTCATTTTATGATAAGCATAATTATGATGAACTAAGTTCAATCTTATCGCCGGATTCAGGGGCGAGGGCTATTTACGAAAAAATCAAAGGATTAAAAAAAAAATGTGAACTCTAAAAAAGTATTGGTCGCTGGCGCCACGCCTCACATTTTGCAGCCAAAATATTTTTGACACACAAGACCGAGTTTTCTATATTTTAAAGATGAACAAGCGATGTCTTGTTAAATAATTTTAATAACTTACTCTACAAACTACAAAGCCATAGGGATTAAAATACTCATACGATCCAAGCTTTAAATAATAGTATTCTCAAAACCGTTGCTCACGTGTAGGCAGAGCTAGAAAACCCATAATGAGGGAAGTCATCAGCGTAACACCTCCCAGCATAAACAGCGTTGTTGAAAAACTGATTGTTCG
Organism: Syntrophaceae bacterium; assembly: GCA_003141615.1. Taxonomy (GTDB): domain Bacteria; phylum Desulfobacterota; class Syntrophia; order Syntrophales; family Smithellaceae; genus Smithella. Next base: position 36,434 of record PLMV01000168.1, on the reverse strand, counting down.
CAACAATGCTCCCGGGGAAAGAGGACCAAAATTGGCTGCGTTCCAAACCATCAAAGCGTCAAATCCAAAAAACAACCCGCCAAACATCATCAAAATGCCGACTACGCTCCCAGTCTCAAGCACAGGGGATGTTCGCAGTTTTTCGAGCAATGAATTCTCTTGCATTAAACCCTCACGGATTCCGAACATCCTGATTACAATGCCAAGTGTTGCAGCCAAGAAACCCAACACCAATCCGGCTTCAGAAAAAAACAGAGTATGTACATCAAAAATCACTGTACCAAGCCTAACAGGACCATATAGTAACGCTATATAACTAACCATGCTGATCAGAAACAAAGTAGAACCAGGTATAAAAAAAAGCCAGCGTGGACTGAAAAGTAACATGAACCGAAGATGCCTCCACCCGTCTCGCCAAGGACGAAGATGTGGTGGCCGAGAACGTCCATCCTTAGATAAAGTAGTCGGTACTTCCGCAATACGCATACCAAATAAATTTGCCTTGATCACCATCTCTGAGGCGAACTCCATTCCTGTGGTGCGCAAATCCATTCGTAAAAAGGCATCTTTTCTGAATCCTCTTAGCCCGCAATGAAAGTCTTTAGCCGGACATTTAAAAAGCAATCGGCCAACCCACGTAAGAATAGGATTGCCAATATATCGATTTTTCCATGGCATAGCTCCCAGAGCGATTCCGCCTAAAAATCGATTACCCATTACAAGGTCAAAGCCTTCTTGTAACTTCTCAATAAATGGATCAAGATTGCTAAAATCATAGGAATCATCGGAATCACCCATGATAATCCATTCGCCTTTAGCAGCCATGCAGCCATGAAACAACGCCGAACCATATCCCCTTTGCGAAACATGGATAACGCGTGCCCCTAAAGATTCGGCAATTGCTTGTGAACCATCCGTACTGCCGTTGTCCGCTATTAGCACTTCCGTTTGTATCCTCGAATTCAAGACCCAGGCATTGGCCTTGTTAATACATAGAGCTAAAGTTTCCGCTTCGTTTAGACATGGCATTAGAATCGTTAATTGCATTTATAACCTCTCAAAAACAAAAATATTATTCAATCCAAACTGGAATCTTTCGCGTTTTACCAGCCTTAGAAAGTCAGAAAAATAAGTAATCAGTACATCCGGATCAAAGCCATGATGCTCATCTAATTTCATCCCTTCAATTAAGTGAAGAGAAATCAAAACATCAAGTATTTTGTCGACAAAAGGGTGTGGAATAGTAATTATCAACCGTCCTTTAGGCGAAAGCATTCGATTTATAACAGATGCAGATTGACGAATATCGCTTTCTGAGAAATGTTCAAATACGGCTAAAGCGAAAATCGCATCATAAGAAGCCTGCATTTGATAATCTTTGATTGCTAATGGAAAGAAACCATTCTTTATTTCAGAATGATTACTAACAGGACTAATATTCGTGCATGGGTCGATCCCGTCCTGCCTTTTTGTTATATGAATAAGTTTCCGAAGCAAATAGCCATCATCACAACCAATGTCGAATACATTATCCATGATTTTAGGTCGATTTTTTAGCGCAACTTTCACGCGCCGATATCTAAAATACTTATCCAGTAACATCATAATGACAACCTTTTTGAGGCTAAACAACACAATGAATTGTTTTTTAGCATGAAAGCACCAATTCAGCAACTTGCTTTTTCTAATCAAGGTCATAGAATTTTGTTTCATCAGACAAATCATAATAATGGTTAATTGTAAGTGACGTCAGTAAGGGCTTCCGAAAGTTGTTTATAGGCTTATCTAAAAATTAATTAAAATTACAGTTGGAAATAATTGATATAAAGTGATATTATTTACAAATTGAAGTTAAGTATTCTATTAATTCAAATCAATTTCAATAAGCATCGATGCAGGACATGGACTACACGTATGATAAGCATAATTATGATAAACAAAGTTATATTATTGCCGGATTCAGGGGCGAAAGCTATTTATGAAAAAATCACAGGAATGAAATGAGAAAAATCAATCCCTCAACTCTTTTTATCATTCTACTGGGAATAACAATCCTTATTCTTTTTTGCACACTTACAAATGGCCATAACTGGGGCGATGACTTTTCAGCTTATATCATGCAGGCAAAAAGCATTACTGAGTTAAATCCCCGCAGCTTCATAGAAGCAAACCGCTTTACGGTGGAATATTCCTCTTCTACTTTTGGACCGATTGCCTACCCTTGGGGATTTCCTGTCTTACTGGTACCATTCTATGCTGTCTTCGGCCAGAATATTATCGGTTTAAAATTATTGGTAGTAATCTCTTTTCTAATTTTTATCCTTTTGCTTTGGGTGGGATTCCGTAAGTATCATTCACCAGTTTGGTTACTTTGTCTAGTATGCTTCTTTTCCCTGAATCCAACCATGCTCTCGTTTGCAGATCAAATTCTTTCTGACTTGCCATTCCTTCTAGTATCGACCGCCAGTGTTTTATTTATTGGCAGATTGGTCATCGAAAAACGTAATCTCATATCCCCTGTCTGGGATTATATCATTCTAGGGGCCATTATAGCCGGTGCGTTTTTCATTCGAACTAATGGTTTTTTACTTATCGTAACACTCGCTATTACTCAATTCATCACCCTGGCCATAAAATTACAGCGAGGCGATTTCTCCAATGGACAATTTTCAATATCTTTCAGGAATCTGTTTTCAGATAAAGTCGTTTTCTTGAAAAGGTTATTGATAAATCTGATCCCTTATGCCTCTTTTTTTTGTATTGTTATTCTATTGGAAATGATTCTCCCTAAGGGGGGAGCCTCTAACTTATCCACCTTTAGTAACACTTCTATAGATATCATTAAGCACCAGTTGGACTACTTTATTGATGTGCCCGCTGAGTTCTTTATCGGTGTGCCTCACCACTACTTGTTTTATTTTGCAAGCATTCCTATCGCTATCGCTGGAATCATTAGAAGGTATCGGTCCGATTATCATATTGTTGTATATATAATTCTGACTTTTGCTCTTTACATCTCGTTTCCGTGGTGGCCGTTGTTTCCGGGACTCCGGTATTTATTTCCAATCCTTCCATTTTATTTTTCATTTGTAATTACCGGATTGGAAATTTTTCAAGGCGGTAAAACGAACTTAGAACAAAAATTACGTAAATGGGTTTGCCTTGTCCCTATTCTTATTGTCCTCACATACTTCGTAATAAACTCAACGGGCAATGCATACGCAAATATGATTCACCATCGTGAGACCTCTTTCGGACCATATACCGTACCCTCTCAAGGCATGTTTTCATTCATCAGATCAAACACGGAAAAAGAAAGCACCATCGTCTTCTTTAAACCGCGGCTTATGAGAATGATGACAGATCGAAAATCACTCATGCTAAGAAATAAAGAGGAGCTTTCGCGCGGAGACTATTTATGTGTGTATCTTGCTCAAGTAAGAGATCAAGTGTCTCCAGATACGGTGCAAGACTTATTAAAACAGCGAGCTGCCTTACTCATCTATAAAAACAGTGAATTTCTAGTGTTCAAGTTAACTTATAGCAAAATTCCATTCATGAATCGGTAATGATGAGTGTATATAAGGAAAAGGGAATAAGAGGTAATTATGAGTGCTAATAAAATTCTAGTAACAGGGGCCGGCGGCTTTATCGGCAGCCATCTTGCGGAAAGGCTCACCGAACTCGGGTATTCTGTACGCGCTTTTGTGCGCTATAACTCCAACAGCAACTGGGGCTGGCTGGAACAATCTTCATATTTGAAAGACATGGAAATATATTCCGGAGATATTCGTGATTATGACTCAGTCCGAAATGCAATGAAAGGCTGCCAGGAAGTTTATCATCTGGCTGCGCTAATCGGAATACCATATTCTTACGAATCACCACTGGCATATATTAAGACAAATATCGAAGGCACCTATAATGTATTAGAAAATGCCCGGCTTGGAAATCTTAAAAATGTGGTTATTACTTCAACGAGTGAAACATATGGTACAGCCCAATTCGTACCCATTTCTGAAAATCATCCTCTTGTAGGCCAGTCACCTTATTCGGCATCAAAAATTTCCGCTGATCAACTGTCTTTGAGTTACTGGCTCTCTTTTCAACTGCCGGTAAAAATCGTCCGGCCGTTTAATACTTATGGCCCTCGGCAATCATCAAGAGCGATAATTCCTACTGTGATAAGCCAGATACTATCCGGCAAAAAAAAATTGACTTTGGGCAATATCTCCCCTACCCGTGATTTAACTTTTATAAAAGACATTGTCGAAGGTTTTATTGAAATAGCTAAAACCAACAACCTTACCGGAGCAGTCACTAATATTGGCAGTGGTTTTGAGATATCCGTAGAAGATTTGGCAATAAAAATTGCCCGGCTTTTAAATATAGAAATTGATTTTCAAACGGCATCAGAACGCCGGCGGCCGAAAAATAGTGAAGTCGAACGCCTTTTTTGTGATAATAATAAAATTATTACAAATACAAAATGGCGTCCTCAATATTCACTTGAGCAGGGTCTTCAACAGACCATTGATTGGATTAAAAATAATATTCATATCTACAAACCGGATATCTATATAAAATAGGTGATAATATGCAGGCTATAATTCTGGCAGGTGGCAAAGGTACGAGATTAAAACCTTATACTACTGTTTTACCTAAACCACTTTTACCGATAGGCGATTTTCCCATTTTGGAAGTTGTCATAAAACAACTCAAAAAAAATGGTTTTAAAAATATTACCATGGCTGTCGGGCATCAACATGATCTTTTCATCGCCTTTTTTGGAAATGGCAATAAATGGGGTGTCACAATTGAATATTATGTGGAAAAAGAGCCCATGGGTACTGCCGGAGCAATTTGTCACATTGATAATCTGGATGATAATTTTTTAATGATGAACGGCGACATATTGACAGATCTCAATTTCAAGGAACTCTTTAATATTCACAAGAATAAAAAAGCGGATCTCACTATTGCTACTCACCGAAGGACACAGGATATTAATTACGGAACATTGGAATATAATCATGAAGGATTTTTAACTAAATTTATAGAAAAACCATCAATCCCTTTCAGCGTCAGCATGGGAGTTTATGTTCTTTCCCGAAGTGTATTACGTCTTATACCTAAGAAGAGCCGCTTTGATTTTCCCGATTTAGTTCAAAAAATACTAGCAAAGAAAATGCCTGTATATTGTCACCCCTATGATGGTTACTGGATGGATATCGGCCGTGCCGAAGATTATGAACAGGCGATTGACGATTACGAAAATATTAAGGATCGACTATGAATAATCCAAATCCGGTAATTCCTCTTTTCGATCTGAACTATGGATTAGAAGAAGAGGACGCCACCCTGCGTGTTCTGAGAAGTAAATGGCTTACCATGGGTCCGGAAACGGAAGCTCTGGAACACGAATTTGCCAAATATTTTAAAGTAAAACATGCCATAGCCGTAAGCAGTTGCACTACTGCTTTACATTTGGCCAATCTGGCCGTTGGCGTAAAACAGGGAACCGAAGTCATCTGTCCTTCACTTACTTTTGTCGCTACATCTAATTCGGTTATTTATGCCGGCGGTACTCCTGTTTTTGCCGATATCACTTCAACGGACGATTGGACAATTTCTCCCCATGAAATCGAAAAAAAGATAAACAAAAATACTCGATCAATAATAGTCATGCATTATGGCGGTTTCGCCTGTAAGATGGATGAAATCATTGAAATTGCAAATTGCTACAAAATTCCGGTAATCGAAGATGCGGCTCATGCACCGGGCTCAATATATAAAGATAGATTTCTTGGATCAATAGGAGATATCTCCTGTTTTTCCTTTTTTTCCAATAAAAATATTTCTACAGGTGAAGGCGGTATAATCTGCACTAATAATGATGATTACGCAAACTACATAAAAAAAATTCGTTCTCATGGGATGACCAGTGCAACATTGGATCGCCATCACGGCCATGCGTATAGCTATGATGTAACTGACCTGGGTTATAATTACCGTATTGATGAAATTCACGCCGCTTTAGCCCGATGTCAATTAAAGAAATTGGAAAATGGAAATGAACGTCGCCGCCTGGCAGCGACTCGTTATAAAAATGCATTATCTAAGATTGACAGAATCAAGATACCATTTGGTAATTATTGTTTTCTCGCTAATTATCATATCTTTCCTATACTTCTTGATAAAAGCATAAACCGGAACAGTTTGATGGTTTTTCTGCGGGAAAAAGGAATTCAGACCAGTATCCATTATCCGCCGGTGCACATGTTTAGTTATTACAGGGCGATGATGGGAGATCAAATTCTGCATAATACTGATTTTGTAGCCCGTCATGAATTGACATTGCCCATGTATGCCGACATCACTAATGAGCAAATTGATTTCATCATTGATGCGTTGCGTGCTTATTGCAAGAACACCTAAATTATCAGGAGATATTGTTAGTGGCTTTAAAACAAAATCAGGAAAATAATAATTATCCCGCACGGGATAATGCGATTGAATGGGAAAAACGCAGTATTAATTATGGTGCCTCTTGGAAAAGTGTTCTTTTCAAGGGCATGCCTGATCTGGCCAATGAACATTTCCATTCCTGCCATATTAACTTTATTTTGGAATGTATAAAAAGCAATAAGGATGACATCCGGATTCTTGATATTGGCTGCGGATATGGAAGATTGTCCCTGCCCATTATCCAAAAGCTACCTCAGGCGCAAATAATCGGATTGGATATTAGCGCGAATTATGTAAATCTCTATAAGGAAAATACCGGAAGAGATGCCTTTGTCGGCACCTTAGAATCGCTGCCATCAGAAATAGGAACATTTGATTATATTATTGTCGTTACTGTTCTTATGTATCTACCCAAAAATAATTTAAAAGAAGTTTTCCCTAACTTATTTAGTCATTTGAATAAAAATGGAAAAATCATTATTATCGAACCAGCCCAATCCGGAATAATATTGCAAACCGGTTTCGGACTGGCGAAATTATTGCACAAAGATAACAGTATAAATACCGGCGGCACATGTTTCTCCTCCACAGAAATTCCTAATTTAGTTCATGACGCCGGTGGTATCGTAATCCAAGAGCAGCGCATTCCGGCAACAACTTTCTTCTTTCTCTTAATTTATCTAATGACCAAAACTCTTCCGCAGAATTTGACATACATTATTTTCCGCAGTATATCTTTCGTAGATGGTTTATTAAAAAGAACAAAACTGCCCACCTTATGGGCATTTTATTTGATCGAAAGAAAATAATATGCATGCAAAAATTATAATCGCCGCTTTCCTGAAAACAGGGGGAAGAAAATCGTTATGCCTATCCGATAAACCGGAATTGGAAGAGATGTTTGTTCAATTTGCTTCTGGTGATGAGGACACATGATCAAGCAGCTTCTGAAAGATTCCTTTTATACTGGGTATTGAGTATATTGTTCCATGGCATGGCATTCCCTCTCAGTTCCCGATAGCAGATAATTATACCAATTTTTTATTGTTTACCTGATTATCTTTGCCGGAATAGTATTTTTTTAAAAATATGAATCCCACTCCTCCCAGTAACAGGTCAGAAATCATTCCCTCAATCCTTGTTCCAATTGGCAGAATCAATGCTATGCTCTTGTCCCCTAAAACTCCCAGCAATGCTAACATTATTCCTTCACGGACACCTAATCCTCCCGGAGCAATAAGAACAATAAAGCCGATCATATCGGCAATGATTAAGGATGCCGCGACAGCGAATATATCTTGAACCGATACAGTAAATCCTAAACCCAGCGCCAATAAGTATCCGGTGATCCCAAAGATAGCATTTGCCAGCAAATACACCAATTGAAATATGATAATCCATTTAACATCAATATGAGTATAATTTATCGTTTTCTTAAATAGTTTCTGGACTATTTTTACTAACAATTTCAGGCAGGGCTGATTTAAAAAAATAAATCCAAAATAAATGATTAAAAAAACAAAGAACAGCGACAGCCATAGTTTATTTTGGTCAGGACTAAAACAGATAAAATATAACAAACCTAACAAAGCGGAAGCAAACAAAGATGTAACAGTCAAAAACAAATTAGCGTAAAGCACAACTGTCTTGGGAATGCCTTTTTTTGACAACAGCATCATTTGAAAGGCATATGACCAGACTTTTCCCGGCAGATATTTTGTCAATTGAGATGTGTTGACAATGGCTAAACTTTCTCTGAAGCTTATCTGTTGTGACGTAATTATTTTCAATAACCACTGCCAAAAATACGTTCCTGCAATCGATACCAAAATCAGTAAAAATTGTGATACTAGCAGATAAAACCAATTAATTTTAAAATCAAACTTTGAAATTGAATCATAGTTGGCATAAAATTCCCGAATAAAAAAATAGCTCGCTCCGGCAACAATAAGAAATCCGATAACGTATTTAATTAAACTTTTACTTTTCATTTTTTCTATAATAATGTCTTCATATTTTTGTATTAAAAAAACTAATTTTTTGATATTGATATTACATTGATAATTATTACAAATCAAATTTTGTTAATATTACCCTAAGAAGATGAAAAATGCTAACTAAAGATAATGGATTTAAATTAAATATCAACTTGAACTTTCCAGACGCAAACAAATATGCCTTTACCTTCATTTCACTATTAATTATTTTGATAGCTGTTTACTCTAACAGTTTTTATGGCGCGTGGCATTTTGACGATTCTGCCAATATTTTCAACAATCCATATATTCAAATAAAATCATTTTCCTGGCCGGAAATAAAGAATTGCTTATATGGCTTTTCTCAAGAGAGACTATCGCGACCCTTGTCTTACTTAAGCTTTGCATTGAATTATCAATTTAATGGAATGGATGTTTATGGGTATCATGTGGTTAATTTCATCATCCATTACCTGGCGGCTGTTTTTCTTTTTCTATTTATTTATAACACACTTGAACTTCCTCTGCTTCGGGAAAAATATTCCCTGATCGCTTATCCAGTCGCGCTGCTTTCAACTTTTTTCTGGGCATTAAATCCCGTTCACGTAACTTCTGTTACATATATTGTACAAAGAATGGCTTCAATGGCGGGATTATTTTACATCATGTCCATGTATTTGTATCTCAAAGGACGGACAGCGGAAAAATTATCTCTGTCTATCGTCTTTTTTATTCTTTGCTTCATTGCCGGGTTGGCATCGGTGCTTTCCAAAGAAAATGCGGCCATGCTTCCGGTCAGCATTTTATTATTTGATTTATTTTTAATTCAGGGCGTCACTAAAGAAAGAATTAAGAAATTCAGCAAGTTTTTATTTTTGCCTCTTTTGTTGATTTTAATTATCGGATTTATTTATACAGGTGGGTTTTCCAATGCTTTCGGGGGATATGATATTCGTGACTTCTCGATGAAGCAAAGACTTTTGACCGAACCTCGTGTCATCTTATTTTATCTTTCCCTATTGTTTTATCCTATCAGTTCCCGCTTAACTTTTCTTTATGATATAGATGTTTCTCGTTCCCTGTTCCAACCTTGGACTACAATTCCGTCAATTATATTGATATTATTTATAATTAGTTTTGCCTTTTATATGGCCAGAAAGCGCCCGTTAGTTTCTTTCTGCATTATTTTTTATTTTTTAAATCATATCATTGAAGGCTCTTTTTTTTCTCTGGAATTAATTTACGAACATCGCAACTATTTGCCATCAATTTTATTATTTGTTCCTATTGCGGAGTTCATGATTTATGCTCTCGATTACTTTTCTTATAAAAAAATTATTCAGTTTATTGTTGCTTTGGGCATAGTGATAGTATTAGTTGGCGAAGGCGACATTACTTATAACCGCAATAAAATATTTTCTGACGATTTTCTCTTATGGTTTGATAACATTGATAAATCTCCCGGGTTGAGCAGACCTCATGCTAACCTGGGCAATATCTACTTTAATTATAATGAAAAAGAAAAAGCGCTCCAGGAATACGATAAAGCGATAATGTTAAATAATTTTGGACCATCTTTTATGTTAGCTGCTCAAGAATATAATCTGGGTCTCTTTTATTTTGAAGAAATGAACAATGACCTGGCAATGCGCTATTTCGTAAAATCTTCTAAAATAATACCTACACATATACAAAATTATATACATATAGCTAAAATAAAACTCCGGCAAAATAAAATTAAAGAGGCAAGACAAATAGTCGAAGATAAATTGAATAAATATAGATCTGAACCTGTGGTATTAGAACTATACAGTTTTATTTTATTGAAAGATGGAAAGATTAATGAGGCTCAATATTTCGCCAGAAAATGCCTGGCAAAAAATGCAAATTCATTGCCTGCGCTCACGATTATGGCCGAAACCTGCCGCATGAAAAATAACCATGCCGGCGCCATCTATTATTGGAAATCTGTCCGGTCGCTTTCTCCCCAAAATGCTTTTGCCAATCTGGCGCTTATTGAATTATACGCAAAAATTAAAGACACGAAAATGCTCGATCAGGAAATCCGTCTCTTATTTTATTTGCAGGGATCTTTAAATTTAAATGAATATTTTAAGAAATTAACCAGTGATGAAGAGTTAATTATTTATCTTCCTAAGATGGAAAATTATTTATTTATTACCAAAAAATGTTATAAAATTAACTGACGCTTTCGCAAAAAGGCGAAATACATCCGCCAGACTTGATTCCCACCTACCGGAATTGTGTCGTAATGTCTGACGGAGGGAGAGCAAGAGACTGTAAACTAATCTGTGTAAATGAGAGGGTCTACCAGTCAGCCGCAAGGATTCATACCATCCCTATGTCCTATACTTAGCAACAAAAATCTGCGTACTGAAAAACTGTCACCTACAGTAATTAATTTTTTTTCACTGTTTTATCTACAACATTAGCCGCAATGCCTGGCGGACTCCTTCGTAATCCGGTTGCAGGCGGATCGCTTCGTTGAATTTCGCAATGGCACGCTTATCAAAAGAAAGTAAAACATTGCCAATCAAGACAACCCTAAATCAACGGCAATATCCTTTACCTTTAGCCTTTTCTAATGTTTTGCAATTTCCTAATTCACATGCTTTTCGCGCATCAATGCAGCCAAGCTTATTGTTGCCCTGATTAAAATAAGTATTTCCCCTGTTGTTGTAGGCATCGATATAATCTTGTTTCATGCTTATGGCCTTAGTGAAGTCCTCGATGGCCAGTTGATACTGGCCGAGGTTATAATAGGCAAATCCCCTGTTGCTGTAGGCATCGGCATAATCTTGTTTCATGCCAATAGCCTTACTGAAGTCCTCGATGGCCAGTTGATACTGGCCGCGTTCACCATAAGTAATCCCTCGGGCATTGTGTGCCAGATAATTATTCTTCGTCACCTGCAAAGCGTGGCTAAAGAGAGTGGCGCTGTTTTTCCAGTAACCACATTGCTGCCAGATTAAAACTGACAGGATGGCCAGATAGGCTATTCCTGCCGGAAATAAAATCTTTTTACGCATGTCTTCTCGTGGGAATAAAAGCGGAATGCCCCAAGCCAGCATAATGGCAATGCCGATAGAGGACAGATAAGTATAGCGGTCGGCCATCGCTTGTCTGCCGACCTGCACCAACCCGATTACGGGAATCAGCGTTCCCAAGTACCAAAACCAGCCCACGAATAAAAAAGGCATTTTTTTAAGGGCATAAATAACAATAATAGTAATTCCGATCAAGATGAAGCCGGAAACTAAAACTTGCCATAACGGAAAGGAATATTCATAGGGATAAAATACGGCCAGATCAACCGGTGAGAAAGTTTTTTCTAAATAATAAACATAAGAAATGATCGCATTGACAATACGTTTAAGAAAAGACAGATTTCCTATGGCATCAAACGCACCGCTTTTATTTTGAGCCCAGAGGGTTACAATACTCGAAACGATTGTTAGAAAAATAAAAGGTGTCTTTTCCCATAAAAGCCTGCCAATCAGATGACCGCGACTTTTGACCGGCACTGGAATCTCTTTTTCTATAAAGGAAGCAACTTCACACCGTTTGCCTCCGTTCTTTAGCGGAAGCGCATTAATAGTTTGCATATTCACAGGTTTTAGGGCCTTTGGCCAGCGGCCCAGCGGCCAATAATCAAGAAGCAACAAAACAAAAGGCAGGGTGACCAGCATGGGTTTGGTCATCAAGCTCAAAGCAAATAATGATAAACAAAGAAAATATTTAGAAGATTGATACTTTTCGGTATAAAGAGAATATACGTATAAAGACGCTAAGCCGAAAAACATACTTAAAACATCTTTGCGCTCGGCGGCCCAGGCCAGGGATTCCACCCGCAAGGGATGCAGGGCAAAAAGAGCAGCAGCAAATGCCGAAGACCAGAGATTATTTGTCGTTCTGCTTAAAAAGAAGAATAAAAAAAGAACACTGCCGATGTGTAACAACAAACTGATTAAGTGGTGGCCGCCGGCATGATCAGCAAACAGGCTCCAGTCCAGCATATGAGAAAGCCAGGTAAGCGGATGCCAGTTACTGCAGACAGTAGCACTAAACGCCCATTTAATACTTTCCGGATTAATGCCTGATTTAATATGATTGTTTTCGATAATGTATTGGTAGTCATCAAGACTAATAAAACCATTATCTAAAATCCGGCTATAAACGATAAAAGAAGCAATAATTAAAAATATTACGATGAGGTAAATGTATTTTTTCTTCATGAATAGAAAATATCCGTGTTAATTAAACAAAAGTAATCAATCCTTGACTGCGTCCTAAGGCAGGAATGACGATTCTTGGCGCATTTATCTTAATATAAAAAAATAGCGTGAGTCGCCTCACGCTATTTTCTCCTAAATGTATTTCTTTTCTTTCATCTTATGTAGTTGGCATTGTCCAAGTTCCAGTAATATTAGAGGTTAAGGCAACACCTTTTACTGCTGATACTACAATGGTCATAACGCTTGAGGCGTCACACGTAGGTACAGCGACCGTATAATCACCAAGATTGGTACCTACAGCGCCTGCAATACCCGTACAAGTATTCGTCGCGCTTAGCAAAAGATTTTTGGCGTAAGTATTACTCGCGCGAGCTTGCATTTCAGCAACTGCAGTTTGTGCAGCATTCAATCTTGATTGCGACATCAAATCGAAGTACTTCGGAATAGCCACCGCGGCGAGAATTCCCAAAATAACCAAGACCGCTATGATTTCAATCAACGTAAAACCTTTCTCATTTCTTAACATTTTTTTCTCCTTTCTTAATTTTAGTTATTTTTTTTATTATGATTACTCTCTTTTAATTCTTCTAAAACAATTATATAATAGCAAAAGCTATGCCATTACCAAGACAATAAACATTTTTTTCTCTTTTCACCCGATGTTTTTCTAATGTGTTTAATTAGCTTAACTTTTATTTTTTGTCAACTCTATTTCTTGCAACCTACCTTACCTGACTTACCAGTAAAATGCAATTTTTTAGTGAACTATCTACAATTATTGTAGATTCCTAAAGGTGTTTATTTCAATATTATACTTCTTAATTCTATGCCAAAGGCTTCTCTGATTTATCCCTAAAATATTTGCTGCCTTTACTTGAATTCCTCTTGTTTTTTTCAAAGCGGCAATAATTATCTCTTTTTCCATTAACTCGAGCTTAGCGTCAAGAGCCATATCATCACTTAAATTATTTACCACACTTTGTGAATTTTGCTTCAATAGTGCTCCCGGTAAATGATGCAATTCAATAATACCATTTTCACTCAATATAGAAGCTTGCTCCAAAATATTTCTCAGCTCTCTGATATTTCCCGGCCAGGAGTAACCAATTAATTCCTGCAGCGCTGAAGTTGACAACTTTGCCGGCTTGGGCAAAGACTCCAGAAAATAATTTGATATTAGAGGAATATCCTCTTTTCTCTCTCTGAGCGCAGGGATGGATATTGAAAAAACATTTAAACGAAAATAAAGGTCTTCTCTAAATGTTCCTTTCTTAATCATTTCGGGCAATTTTTTATTCGTAGCCGCAATAAAACGGATGTCCACCCGAATAAGGTTTGTTCCACCTACCCTTTCAAATTCTTTTTCCTGTAAAACACGTAAGAGTTTCGCCTGCGTAGCTAAGGGCATGTCCCCAATTTCATCCAGAAAAATCGTGCCGTTATTGGCTATTTCAAACTTTCCTTTTTTTTGTTCGGTGGCACCGGTAAATGAACCTCTCTCATGACCAAAAAGTTCGCTCTCCAGCAATCCTTCCGGAATGGCCACACAATTAATTTTTATAAAAGGCTTGCCTTTCCTCATGCTATGTTCGTAAATACTCGAAGCGATTAATTCCTTGCCTGTCCCGCTTTCACCGGAAATAAGAACTGTGGAATCGGTCGATGCGACTTTTATTATTTGTGTAAAAATATTGCGCATAGAAGCGCTGGAACCAATAATATGGGGAAATAATTCTTTTGCTTCAACGTTGCTCAGAATATTCGCTACGTTATCAAATAGTTTGGTAATTTGATCAAAATCGTCCGTTATTCTTTCTTGTTTTCCTAACTGGGAATTGGCAAGAATGGACATCTTCTGCGTTTTATTAACAAATCGTATGAAGGGTGTTAAAAAAAAGCGCAGGAGAAGGAAACTTATAGAAAGAGTAAAAAACGCCATTACTGCGATCAAATAAACGAAATTCAGGGAAGATATCTGGTTGATTTTTTCGGGTTGTTTAAATAATTGATATGTTACAATAATACCAATCATTGATATTCCAGTGTAAATTGCCGGAATCAATATATAAAAGCTTATATAAATATTTTTTTTCTTCATTCCTTTATCTATCTAATGCTGAATTCGTAAACAGTCTGATTTTACCTGTTTTAACTTTTCCCGCTTGTGCCCTCGTGTGACCTCGCGCCACATCGCGTGCTCTTCATGGCGCGTAAAAAGTTGTCTAATTGTTACGTTTCCATCATTATTGTTTTGCCAGCTTTGTAAGATCCCACATGGGTAAAAATATGCACAGGGCAAAGAAGCCAACAATTGCAGCTAAACCAACAATGAGAATTGGACCTATTGCATCGGAAAGACCTTTAATTGCATACTCAACTTCATCATCATAGTGCTTGGCAACTGCGCGCAACATTTCATCAATATTTCCTGACTCTTCACCAATCGCGATCATATCAATAACCATCGGGGTAAAATATTTTGCCGATCTTAATGGCGTCGAAATTCCGGCGCCTTCTTTAATGCGCTCACGGATATGATCAAAAGATCGCGTAAGAGCCTCGTTGCCCATTGTTGCAGAAAGAATAGTCAATGATTGCATAATAGGAACACCGCTGGTTTGCAAGATAGCAAAAATACTGGCAAAACGCGATAATGCCGCCTTCTTGAATACTGGCCCTATTATAGGCATTTCTAATAAAAAAGAATCCCTTACGAACTTGCCATTACTTGTTTTAAAATAGGAAATCATGCCAAAAACAGTTATTACTATTACAGCAATAATCAAATACCAGTAATTAGACAGAAAAGCGTATAAAAACATGGCAAATTTTGTCGGCCACGGTAAAACCAAACCGGCGCTGTTGAAAATAGAAGCAAATTGAGGTATTACAAAAGTTAAAAGAACAATAAAAGCAATGCCTAAAGCGATAACAACTATTAGAGGATATCTGAATGCCGATTTGATATCTGATTTGACTTTTGCTTCATGTTCAATAATATAGATTAAACGATCTAAAACGATGGGCACATTTCCGCTCATTTCACCTGCCTTGATCATATCGCAGTACAGGCGTGAAAATATTTTGGGATGTTTATCTAATGCATCTGAAAGAGACAAGCCTTGATTAATATCTTGAATAATTTTTGATATTGCGTCCTTTAAACCTTTACTTTCTGTCTGATCCTCTAAAATAGACATAATTCTTAACAGCGGTATACCGGCAACAAGCATAGAATGGAATTGTTTTGTAAACATAATCAGATCCATCACCTTAACTGTGCCTGTGCCGAAAATAGCTTTCAACCAATGATTATCTCCGGATTCAGTCTGTTCCTTAATCTTTGATGGTATAAGATTGCGTGAGATCAACATGAAATTTGCTACTTCAACCGATTCAGCCTCTAAGGTCCCTGAAGCTGTATCTCCACTTTCATTAATTGCTTGATAAATATATTTGGGCATTTTTTATCCTTATTTAACCTAGGCCATTACGGCGGAGGCCGCTTCTTCCAGAGTTGTAATCCCTTGAATTACTTTTTGGGCCGCATCTTCTTTCAGTGTTTTTAACTTTCCGGCAGCTACTGCCGCGCGTGTAATTTCCGGGCTCGGTCTTTGTTTTATAATCATGTCTTGAATTATCTCGTCATTAACTAAAACCTCAAAAATACCCGTTCTTCCCTTGTAACCAGTGTTCTTGCACTGACTACAGCCTTTACCGTGCTGAAAATTAGCGTTATTTGCTTCTGCCGTTGTTATTCCAAAAGAAGCAAGAGCACTTGCCGGCGGATTATAATTTTCTTTGCAATAGGGGCAAATGGTGCGCACTAATCGTTGAGCAAAAGAAACAATCAAAACAGAAGAAATCAAGAAAGGTTCAATGCCCATATCAATAAATCGTGTGATAACTCCTGCGGCATCATTAGTATGCACAGTGCTCAAAAGTCTATGTCCCGTCTGCGCCGCTTGCACGGATACTGCGGCAGTTTCCGCATCTCTAATTTCACCAACCATAATGACATCAGGGTCCTGACGAAGAATTGAACGCAAACCACTGGCGAATGTCATTCCTGCTTTACGGTTTAACTGCACCTGGCGAATATCATTGATTCTATATTCGACGGGATCTTCCAAGGTGATTATATTTATATCCGGTTTGTTTATTGAATTCAAGATTGCATAAAGACTGGTGCTTTTGCCGCTTCCCGTGGGCCCGGTACTTAAAATCATACCGTAAGGTTTAATGCATATGTTTTCGATTTTTTCCATATCTTCGGCATTCATGCCCAAACGATTTAGTGTATAAATACCGGCGCCCATATCCAACAGGCGCATGACAATATTTTCTCCGTGAATTGTGGGAATTGAGGAGACCCTGACATTAATTTCTTTTTTTTCTATTTTGAGGGTAAATCGGCCGTCTTGAGGAATTCTGGAAACAGTAATGTCCATATTGGCTAAAATCTTTACACGGGCAATTACGGACAAAAATAGAGATTTAGGAGGTGAGGGCATTTCTATCAACTTGCCATCAATGCGATAACGCAACTGTACAGTAGTTTGTTGCGGACTGATATGGATATCGCTTGCTTTATCGCGAATAGCTTGAGCAAAAATAGAATTAGTCAAACGAACAACTAGCGCTTCTCCGGCCATATCCTGTAGAGATGCGACTTGGACTTCATCTTTGTTATCCGACTCTTCCTCAACCTTAGAGTCTACTTCCATTGTTCCTATAATCTCGCCCAAATCGGATTGCATACCGTACATACTACTGATGAGCTGATTGATTTCCGCCTCTGAACAAATTACCGGTTCAACCTCCATATTGTTTAATTTTTCAATGGAATCCAAGATTGTTACTTCTAGAGGATCAACAATTGCAACCATCAACAGCTTCCCGTTAATTTTTAGAGGAACTACTTGATTTTTTTGTACAATTTCAATTGGTATGTATCGCGCTAAATCCAGATCCAAGGGAAAATCGTTCATTTGATATTTCTTAATATTGAGTTGCTTGCTTAATAATTCTATTATTTGTTTTTCCTGGACGATTCCATTGCGGATTAAATACTGGCCAAGCTTTAAATCAGTTTTCTTTTGATCAATGAGAACTTGTTTGAGCATTTCTTCGGTCAAAAGTCCTTCTTTTACAAGTATTTCACCAAGACGTTTTTTAATTTTCATTTATCCTCCGGATAACTCTCACCTCAATGTTGCAATACACGGCGATTAAAAAAAACTGTATCCGCATTCCATTGAGATAAAATTTTTGTTTTGGCGGCAGTCATGGGTGGTAATTTGCCAACTGCTTCTTCTGCAGCACGAATATTTTTAAAACATTTATCAATAACAATCGCAAAGCTAATACCTTCTTTCTTATTCCAGAAGGAAAAGAAAGCTAATGGAGGCATATTTTGCTGATCAGGATTTTCACGAAAAACATCATACATGGTTTCCAGATCTTTTCCATTTTCCACAATAACAATAATATCGCCTTTATTTACAGGTTTTATATCTGCGGGAATTGACGGAAGAACTATTATATCTCCTTCCAAAATTATGTCTTTATTTCTAATATGAGGATTAGCTGTAGTCACCGCATTGATGATCTCGGGACTGACAGCGCCATAGATATTATGCAGTGTCCACCAAATGGTCCTTCTTTTTGTCATTGTTAACTTTCCCAAATATTCAGGCATTTTAATATCCTGATTTTTATCTTCCTGAATAATTAATGGATCAGGTAAAACGGAAGCCGCTGGTGCTTGTTTAACTTCGGAAACAACAGTGGTCGCCGGAACTGCCGGTAATTGTTTATGCGCGTCAGCATCCCGATGCTGAAATAGAATTGCGCTTATCGAAAGACCCAGAACAAGGATAATTAATACGCTCCCCAGCGCCCATCTTAATCTTCTAAATACTGGCGTCTCCATTCCTCTTATGCAACTTCTGACCAATAACCAGCCGGCTTTTTTCTTGCCGCGAATGATCATCTTTAAAATTACCTGATGGCAAAGAAAAACAACTTTGCGCGGATATCCGCCGGTGGCCAGATAAATAGCCGCAAGCCCCCAAAAGCTAAACAGCGAAGGCACAATTTCAGAGTCTCTGGCGACACTGAGACGATAATTGATCATTGCCCGCATTTGTTTAAAATTGAGAGGCCGGAGATGATAGAGAAGGTTAACCCGGTCAAAAAGATTGGCGCGTTTTTTAAGGATTTTTTGGAATTCTTTTTGAGCAAAGATTATTATTTGCAGCAACTTAAAATTATTTGTTTCGTAATTAAGAAATTCACGCAAAATCTCCAGGCAATTCTCGGGAATTTTTTGGCCTTCGTCAATGATCAAGACAACTATTCTTTTTTCATCAACACCTTTATCAAAAAGATAATCCTTAATTCTTTCTTTTAAATGCCATTCACTTTCGCAATTATTTAAATCTTTAATTCCCAGCATCAAAGCGACCGTTTGCAAAAATTCAACGGCGCTGTTGAATGCCGGATCAAGCAAAAGGTGAGTTTCAATTTCCGTAGAATCTGCCGGAGTGGAAGAAAAGTTCTGGATAAGCTTGCGACATAAAGTAGTTTTTCCGGTACCGATGTCTCCGATTACCACATTAATTCCACGGCGCAGTCGAACAGCTAATTCCAGCTTTTGTAAACAACCGGTATGCTGTGGCAATTGAAAAAGGAATTCCGGCTCCGGTGAGTTGGAAAATGGCTCTTTTTTAAAATGGAGAATATTGTAATAATTCATTTTTAAATGCCGTCTTGCTGTTTAAACATCGGCTATTGCTTAGAGTCCAATTCCGTTTTGTTTTTCTGTGTGGTTCCGGTAATCTTTTAATTCTGGTCAGTTTCATTTTTTTGTATAATATTTTGTCCAACCGGAGATGCATTCTGGTTATTATTAACGACTTGCAATATATGAGGAGTAATAAATATAAGAACTTCTTCCATAGTGTCACTTTTACTATCCGACTTGAAAGCCCAGCCCAAAATGGGAATATCTTTTAACCACGGCAAACCATTTCCAGCGGCTGATTTGGTTTGTTTAGTTAAACCGGAAATAACTATTGTTTCTCCATCTTGAACAACTAACTTCGTTTCAGTTTGCTTCTTTATGATATACGGATCTCCCAGGCTGTCTTTCCTTGTCGTATCCACTTCATCTTTTTTCACTAAAATATCCATTTTTAAACTTTTACCGTCAATTACATGCGGCGTAATTTCCAAACGCAATACAACGTCTACAAAAGTGGTTGTTTGAGTAGGTGTGCCGCCGCTGGTGGTTGTTGAAAGTGTAACGAAGGGAACTCTTTCACCATTTTCCGTATATGCTTTTATGTTGTCTAAAGTTGTTATTGACGGACTGGAGAGAATATTCAACTTATTATCCGCCTGCAAGGCCTGCAATTGCACTTCCAATAAATTTCCGCCAACCTTTCCGAATAATAAACCTAAAGAAGCAGAGGCAGTAGATGATGATATATTGGGAGAGGGGAAATTCACTCCTAATCCTTGTGCTCCTAGACTGCCCGAGGGAGAAACACTGCCACCGGTAACAATAAGATCGTTATTACCAGACATATTAGAACCTTTATTGTATCCTCCCCACATAATTCCCAAATCCCGGGCTACGCCTTTCGTTGTTTCCACGATATTGGCTTTAATTAATATTTGCGGCGTAGGTTTATCTAGTTTTTCAATAATCGGCAGTATCCTGGTCAGGTCATCACGCGTAGCGGAAACAACCAGAGAATTGGTGTATTCATCAATTATAATCGATCCGCGCGGTTTTCCATCTTTATCTTTAGACAGGATTGCCGAAAGCGTATCCTTCAATTTTCCGGCGTCGGAGTAATTAACGCTTATTACTACCGGCTCTAAAAGCGGCTCAACCCATTGAATATCGCGCAATTGCACTTTTCGCTTTAAGTCCTGTTCAACGTCATCGATAGTCATCACTCGGATTATATTGCCTTCCCAGATATAAGATAAACCATAGGTGCGCAATAATCCGGTAAAGGCTTTATCCCAGGGAACACCCCGGAAATCTACGTTAATTTCAGCTTTCAACTCGTTTTTCACCAGAATGTTTAGACCAACAGATTTGGCCATTGCCCGCAATACCGCTTTGAGCTCCGCCTGGCGCATGGTCAAATTAATTCGTTCGGCAGGTAGTTTTTTTATCTCTGGTCCTACCAATGAAGTAGAAGGAATTTGTTTTGCCGTTAAAGCTGATGTATTAATTTTTTTCGGCACGGCAGAAGGAGAGTGACCTTGCGAGTTCTCGGCTAGAGTATTCCATTTTTCAAAAAAAGGATCTTTTTTCTCGCTTTTAAGTCCATCAGCACAGCCGAAGAAAAATATCAGCACGAAAAGACCCAAACCTAACATCACGATATTTTTAGCAGAGTATTTCAAATCGACAACCTCCAATGGATATTTTTATTCTTGCAGGGGAATTTCTTCTTTGTTTCCCGTATTTTTATTGAAAATCAAAACACTAGAAGGTGTAATCTGCTTTAACACATAACCTTCTATTTCTAATTGTTCCCCTATCCTATATTCAAAACCGTTAATAACAGCCATTTTATTTTTCCCGGAATCTACATAACCGGAATAAATTATTTTAGCCAATGCACCGCTGCTTTTGGCTAGCCCTTCTCTATTCACCCATGCTTTATACAAGTCTTTTTTCCAGAAAGGATTTTTCCCCCAATCGGTTTCCATTCGCCTGATCACGTATGCATCTAAATCGGTGATTTTATCTTTACCTAAATCTTTTATTATCCCGCTTGCAAAAGTGTCAACTTTCACAGAATCAGCACCGGCACTTGTTTTAATTTTTTTACTCGCCGGAGCGGCAATTAAGTATTCATAACCCGCATAGAAAACAACTACAGCGGCAATTATTAAAATGATGATTTCTCTTTTTTTTAACTTAGCCATAAATACCTTTTGCGTATAAACTACTTAAGCGCTATCCAAATTTTCATTCTAAACTCCATGTAATCGGGATTTTGCAGGATACTAATTTCCTCAATCCTATCCAAATAAGGAACGGCTCCCAATCCGATCAACATTTTTCGAAAATTGGCAAATTCTCCTTTCAGTACAACATTGTGCAAAAGAGATGTAGAGGAACCCGCCAATGTGCTCAAATCCGGCGTAAGCGATACCGTCATTAACCCGGCCCTCCCCGCTATCGTCCGGATATCATCTTGAAACTTTCCTGTTTCTCCACGGGGAATTGTTTTTTTCTCGGGATTGGGTAAAATAAGTAAATCTTTATTATTCAAAATCTTAAGCAAAGTTAAATAGGCAGGCCCCAGTTCCTTTTGCTCTTCGATTTGATTTTTTAATTTTTTATTCTTATCAATTAGATTGGAATTGTAGTGATATAAAGGAAATATCCCTACGAGCACAAAAAGGAATATAATTCCGCTGTAAGTTACTATATACCAAAAACTATTTTGGTGTATATTAATGTTAAATTTATTCATCATGGCTAACCTATTTTAGCGCTCAAAGTAAATTGTAGGACTTCATTTTTTTTGAAAGTGACAACGTTGTTTTTTTGTATTGATACCTTACTCAACATTGGTGAATTTTCCAGCTTCATCACATATTGCGCCAAAAGTGAATCCAGCATATTTCTATCCCCAAAAATAACTCCTTCTATTGTAACACCATCGCTTGTTTCTTGTGGTGTTTTATCGGCATTAGCCTTTGGCGAAACACTTCCTTCAGTTATTTTAAAACTGATCAGACGTATATTTTGGGGTGTAAGATCCGAAACTTCTCCAATCGCCGCAAGTCCCAAATATCTCTGCGCATATTGACGGGTAATTTTCCTCTGCGTCTTTACTTCATCAGCCGTTTTAGAAACTTTATCCATCGATAAAAGCGGACTATAAAGGGCTAATTCTTTTTCTAATTTGACCTGTTTCTTGTTAAGAATATTTTTTTCCACACCTTGATAAATTAAAGCGATAAGGCAAATAATTAGTGCTGCCGCAAAGGAGGAAAAAACCAATCTATCCGTTCGCTTTGTGTTCATTTCTCTGTTTTTTTCGAGATAAGTAAATATAATGTTAGGCGTGCGACTATTATCCGATAAGGCAAAACCCAAAGCCGTAGACAGAAGCATTCTCTCGGAAAGGCTGATAGACTCGGTAGAGGTAGAAACCGTATGTTGTTTAAAAGGATCAAATATTTCTGTTTTTGCCCCTAACTGATCACTCATGAAATCCAAAATAGAATTATCGACATTCACTGAAGATAGAATGTATATCTTTTCAACTTTTTGGTATCCGATCGTGGATGTTTTTAAAGTCAAATCAACCTGACGAGCTAATCTTTCCCATACCGGAGAGATCATCTCCAGTATTTCTTCTTTTTTAAAATCGTAACCGGCATCTGTATCTCTTAATTTTTCTGAATCAGGGCTGAGACTTAAAAGAATTTTTTTTGCTTCATCATTTTTCAGTTTTAAATTGCCTGTTTTCTCCAAAACAGAAGCGGTAATTGCTTCCAGCATGCTGTTGCTGCTGCCAGTCTTAAAGCCGCGGGACATTACCAAATTTTCTTTCTTGTAAAGATCAATGCGGGAAAAATTATTACCGATAAATAAGCTGGCAAAGATTTCTTCAGTTGCCGGTATCCATTTTGACCGAAAAATATTCTGAATAGCAAAGGGAACTGTTGTAATTCCGGCAAGAGTTATTCCCATATCCGAAAATAAGGTTTTAATTTCTTCAATTGAAGTTTTAGGGGCTGTATAGACCATGACGGAGTACTTGGGTTTATCCTGATCTACAATTTCACCTTGCAATTCAAAATCAAAAATTGATTTTGTTTCGTCAATGAAACCTTCTTTTTTCGCTGTCCAATAGATCACATTTTCCAGTTGCTTTTTAGGCACACGCGGAACTTTAAGGAAATAGACGTTAACATCGTTTGCAGATATTTTTGTCCAGATATTACAACTGGCAACTGAACCACAAAAGGCAACCAAAGAAGATTTTAATAATGTATTGAATTCTGATAAGCCGTTAGATGGTTGTTGACTGTATTTAATGACCTTTTGGTCAACTAAAATCGGCCTATCGTCAGAATCTTTAGCAGTCTTAACCAAAAGAATAAATTCCCGGTCAATATCCACTCCGACAGTGTAAACTTTTTTATCGAAAAAACGTTTAGGTAAGATAATATTGATTTTTTTTGCCGGCTTTTTTCCAGACAAAGAAACTTTTTGTTTTCCTAATGCATGGAAAGATTCTTTATCTTTTCCGCGTATAACATTAAGAAGTTTTTCTGTTGAGTTTATATCGTTATTTATGCTGGACAAGAAAATCTCCTTATTTTTATCATATTTCAATCTTTTTTATTTATTGCAATACAACATTGTAAAAGAAAATCTCCTCATATTTCATATATTATCAATCTTTTTTAATTATTGCAACACAATAATGCAATAATATTTTTAATTATTTTTTCATAATCAGCCATTACTGATATGCAAAATATTTATTTTTTTCCCCCAATTTTTTTAAAAAGTGCTACGTGACACCTATGTATAACTTTTAAGAACTTGCCAATTTTTCAATTAAAGGGCTTGAATGATTGTTAAGTTTTTGCTATGGAAACTCTACTTTTTCAGTAAAAATATTAAGGTCGCTAATTTTGTTATGATTATTAAAAAAAAATTTCCTATTTATTATATTATTATATTATCTTTTTTATTTTTTTTCAATCCTATAGAAGCATCATCGAGCATTTCTCCCGGCTCCGAGAAAATACCAGATTCGATAGTTTCTCTATCTTCCGGTTATATTATCGTTGTTGATAAGCAGTATCAAAAGTTATACGTTTTTCACAAAAATGGTATCTTTTCTAAAGTATTTGAAGCTTCTTGTTCCACAGGAAAAAATCCCGGCTCTAAACAAATTGCCGGAGATGCAAAAACTCCCAACGGGATTTTTTTTGTAACAAAGATTTTACCCAACCCCGGCCATCCTGAAATTTATGGCTCTATGGCCTTTCCTTTGGATTATCCAACCATTTCCGATAAAAGAGCTGGTCGAAATGGTAATAACATCTGGATTCATGGCACTACCAAAACACTGTTACCTACGCAATCAAAAGGTTGTGTGGTTTTGCACGACAACGACCTTAAGCGCCTTGCCAATTTTATCTATTTTAATAAAACACCTGTTATTATTGCTGAGTTTTTAAAATGGGTTCCCCAAAGTTATGTTTCGCCTGCAAAAAATGAATTGGAAAGAATTTTAACATCATGGAATAAGGCTTTTATCGAAAATGATATTAAAACAATTGATTCTTTATACCTTCAAGGTTCAGAAATTAAGGGTAAAAGACGTGAAGAACTTAATAATAAAGTTAAATATTCAAAAAATTTAAACAAGCATTTTATTTTACAACCACGGGACATATCAATTTTACAGGAAGATAATAGCGCCGTCATTATTTTTGATCAAATT
Source organism: Syntrophaceae bacterium (assembly GCA_003141615.1). Lineage (GTDB taxonomy): Bacteria > Desulfobacterota > Syntrophia > Syntrophales > Smithellaceae > Smithella. Next base: position 11,222 of record PLMV01000168.1, on the reverse strand, counting down.
TTTGCCGTCAATAATAATTCTTTTCAAGGATTCTATAATAAACTGATTTTAGAAAAGATTAACAATAAATGGTATGTTGTCGATGATGCGACAGCTCCAGCCGGACCCGATAAACAATTAGCTCAAGTTAAAAATACACAAAAAGAGACAAAATCTATTCCCGAAGAAGATATCCGAAATCTGGTGAACAAATGGGCAACCAGTTGGCAATCAGGCAATATGAAAACTTATCGCGGTTGTTATGCTTCAAATTTTCAATCAAAAGGAATGAATTTAGATGCCTGGGTTTCTCATAAAGCCGATGTGCGCCAGAACAGTAAAAATATAAATATCCGTATTGATAATTTGCAAATATCAGCGGAAGTAAATATTGCCACGGCAGTATTTACTCAATATTACAGGTCCTCGATAATCAACAGTAAAAGTAAAAAGAAATTGGAGTTAAGAAAAATAAACAACGAATGGAAAATATATAGAGAAATCATATAGNNGACGGAATCTTCCATGGAAAAGTACCGTACAGTTCCGGCAACTATTCGTGCTGATCAAGTTGCCGGAACTGTTTATTCTCAGTCATGTACATTCACGATTTCTAACGGATCTCTATAGAAAGATTTTTCATGATCTTTGAAGTTGGTTTGCCGCTATCGTCATAGGATCTGATGCGATAATAGCTTTTCAGCATTTTTTCCATTGGCACTACCCTGGACTTGGGATCGTTCTTGCGGCCTTTCTTGAGCAGGCGCCCCATCTCTTTACCGAAACCCCGGCCAAGGTACCGCCCATGGTGATCGTATCCATGCCAAACTTGCCGCACAGATCGTTCCATTCGGCTATCACGACCGGATCGAAGATTTCGAGGAACCCATGATGACACCCACAGTCTCATGTCTTGCATAAGGCCCCCGTTAAAGATTATGAATTAGATTTGGAATTAAATTTAGAATTAAATTTGGAACGCACATATCATAACTAAAATCCTTGTACAATTCCAATATTTTTAATGGTAAGAACTAACTTGACAATATTAAGATTTTTTGTTTTATTTTCTCTTCCGTTTGAAATAAGAAAAGTATAATAAAAATTATTAAACTTAATGAAGGGTGATGTATGAATAAAAAATTATTATTTATAATCTTATCTCTAATATTTTTATTGTCTGCGCCATCAATTTTTGCCGAAACTGTTAACACTTCCCAACAAACAATCGCCGATATTCCTGCTGGAACGGCGGAAGAATATTACAACCGTGGGAATGCCTATAAAAAACAAGGTAATCTTACCCAAGNNCAAGCCATCGCTGACTATACCAAAGCTATCGAAATCAATCCTAAATATAAAGACGCCTATTATAACCGTGGAAACACCTATGGAAAACAAGGTAACCTCACCCAAGCCATCGCTGACTATACCAAAGCAATTGAAATCGATTCTAAATATGCGACAGCCTATGGCAACCGTGGGAATATCTATCAAATTCAAGGCAATTTTCAACAAGCTATTGCGGATTACAATAAGGCTATAGAAATTAATCCTGACATTGCCGGATTTTATAGCAATCGTGGGAATGCCTATCAAACCCAAGGCAATTTTCAACAAGCTATTGCGGATTACAATAAGGCTATAGAAATTAATCCTGACATTGCCGGATTCTATAGCAATCGTGGGAATACCTATCAAACTCAAGGCAATTTTCAACAAGCTATTGTGGATTACAATAAGGCTATAGAAAAAAACCCTAACGATAATGCATCTTACTATAATCGGGGACTTGCTTATTACGGTATAGAACAGTATGGAAAATCTTTGGCAGATTACACAAATGCTATAAACAAGAATCCCAATAAGGAAGCTTATGAAGATTTTATTAAATATGTCCCCGTGAAGAAAGCATCTGATACAGGGAATGTTCGGAATGAAATATTACAGCTTTTCGAAGGAAAACTAAATTTAGATAAGAAAACGGCAATGCCCGCCGCACCAGTTGCTTCACCTGTCACCACATCAGTTGCCACACCCGCTGCTGAACCCGCCATTGCACCTGTTGTTGCTACCGTTGCCGCACCTGTTGCCGCTGCCGCATCTGCTAATTTAACTCAAGTAAACAGTAAACAAAGCGAGACGAAATCTATACCCGAAGAAGATGTCCGAAATTTGGTACTTAAATGGGCAGCCAGTTGGGAATCAGGCGATATGAAAACTTACCGCGGTAGTTATGCATCAAATTTCCAATCAAAAGGAATGAACTTAAATGAATGGATATCTTATAAAGCCGCTGTGCGTCAGAAAAGTAAAAATATAAATATTCGCATTGATGATTTGCAAATATCGGCTGAAGGAAATAGTGCCACGGCAATATTTACTCAATCTTACAGTTCCTCGATATTAAAAGATAAAGGCAAAAAGACATTGGAGCTGAGAAAAATAAACGACGAATGGAAAATATATAAAGAAATTATGTAGTCCTTAATAAAAAGCACATTGCATAAATATTAATTTACAAATCAGCATATCCCCAATAGATGCAGATGAAACCGGCGGAGATCTTCTTTAATGAAGATATCCGCCGGTTTTTTTTGAATTTATCAATTTCAATTTCTGTAAATAGTCGCACCGCGCAAAATGAAACTCCCCGCCGCAAGCAGCGGGGTATCTTGTTGGATTATAATTTCTTCTTCGTCGCAAGCGACGGGGAATTTAACCCATAGAGATTAAAACACCAGGAATAAAATTTTTCACTTTCTCGCAATTTCTTATAGAGCTTGATTTTTGTGACAATGAGGTTTATGGAATGGCAAATTATTTTAGCAGGGTTACTAGAATGATAATAAACAAAGAAAAAATAGATAAGGTAAAAGGATTTTTAGATGAACGCGAAGCAAACTATCTTTATAAGTTGGCCTTAAAAGCCGGCAAAAATGGCCCTTGTCTGGAAATCGGCAGCTACTGCGGTAAATCATCTGTTTATCTTGGCGCAGCCTGTAAAGAAAACTCCACCGTTCTTTTTTCCATTGATCATCACGGCGGTTCAGAAGAACAACAGCCAGGAGAGGCCTATTTTGATCCCGATTTGCTGGATAAGGAAATAGGGAAGATAGATACTTTAAAACATTTCCGCAAAACGATTGCTGATTTTGATCTGGAAGACATAGTAATTCCCGTTATCGGCCGTTCGGCAGTAATAGGGCGCGTATGGGAAACGCCTCTTAGCTTGATTTTTATTGACGGCAGTCACGCTTACGAATCAGTCTTGAGTGATTATAATATTTGGGCAAAAAATTTGATCACAGGCGGTTATCTTTTATTCCACGATATCTTTTCCGATCCGGCAAAAGGCGGACAGGCGCCTTACCTTGTTTATAAAAAAGCGGTGGCTTCCACACTTTACGAAGAAATGCCCATGTGCGAATCACTGGGAATATTAAGACGCAAAAAGTAATACTACTAATCTGAGGTGGACCATGACCACAAGCATCCTTGATCGGAAACTGCGGCGCTAAGATAACCACGACCTGCAAAATCATGGATAGTATTATCAACCACACGGGAATCCGCATTTGTGCAGTTTATTATTCTCCGGCAGAGTTCCTGCAAGGCACTATCTTTAGAACCTTGAAATAAAGCAGGTTCAATTAAGCCGCATTTTTCTATTAAATCGCCTTTCAAAAGTTGATAGGTTAAATTCATACGCCAATGACCTTCCACATGCATATTATCATCGGGAGTATTTGTGCCTTCGTGGTAACCTTTCAACATTTTGCGCCAACCAGTCTCCATTTCTTCATCATACCGGGAGCCAAATTCGCGCATATCCTGCGGCAGCAAAGCTGAAGTTTTTACAATTGCGTCATTGGCGTCGTACAGGGACCAATTATCCGTTAATATTTCCAGATCGTAATCCTGAATTTTTTCCCGGACTGTCGTTCCGGGGAAAGGCGCCAGAAAATGATAACCGTAGATAGCTTTCGTGCTTTTCGCGAACTTTTCGCTTTCCTGCAAAGTATCTTTCGTTTCCCCCGGCAAACCAATGATAAAGGATGCATGGGCAATCATACCCGCCTGCTGGCACATTTTAACTGCCGATCCGACCTGTTCCAGTTTTATTCCTTTTTTTATTCTTTTGAGCATCTCCGGATTGCCAGTTTCCACTCCGAAGCTTACACTGTCGCAGCCTGCCTCGGCCATTTGATCAAAGATCTCTTGATTTACAGTATCCACGCGGGCAAATGCGCTCCATTTGAACTTTAAGGAACGCTCCTTGATTCCGGTACATATTTCCTTAACCCGCTCTTTATCAGATGTAAAAAGGTCATCGGCAATATTAATGCGTTCAAAACCATAACCAATTATTTTTTCAATTTCGTCTAAAACCAAACTTGATTTTCTTCTACGAGTTTTGGCGCCAACCATCTTGCGCCCTAAACAAAAAATACACGAATAGGGACAACCCCGGCCGGTAATTATACTGACTGGAAATCCTAACGCCCGGTAACGTGAAATGGGTAATAAATGGCGTGCCGGCAAGGGAATTCTATCAATATCGGCAATAAAATCTCTTTTGCCTGTAATTATGATTTCACCATCATGCCGGTAAGCAATTCCGCGGATATCATGCCATTTACTTTGTTGCCTTAATACCGGGGTGAGTTCGGCAATAGTATCCTCCCCCTCGCCTATAACGATCAAATCTATTTCCGGATATTGTCTCAAAGTCTTCACAGCAGTAAAGGAAACATGAGGGCCGCCCATCATCGTTATTATTTCCGAATTGTAATTCTTGACATCGCGAAGAATCTGTTGCGCGTCATAAAAATTCATCGTTACCGAAGTGGCCCCGACAACATCAGGCTGAAAAGATTCCAATTGTTTTTTCAGATTTTCTTTGGTGTAGCTGGAAACAATATAATCAAATATTTTTACCTCGGCACCGGCGGCTTCGAATGCCGCGGCGACATAAGTTACACCCAGTGGCGGCGAAGGAATTTCCTCCAATGGATAGGGCGGAGCAATAATAGCTATACGCATTTTTTAATCTCCTCTGCGTGGAAAAAGCAATGATCTGAACCAACCTGCTAGAGTGTTACCTTTCATCATCTCACGATCAATAATTTCAAAATCTCCGGCCAATTTGGCGGGATCAGACAACCATTGCGTTCTTGTTTTTAAAGGTTTATCCGGATCAAGGTATTTTATTACCGTGGCCGGATTGCCGGCGGCAATAGCATTGGCGGGAATATCCTTCACAACTATCGAACCTGCACCGATAATGGCGTTATCTCCTATAGTCACTCCTTTGCATATAATAGCGCTGTCTCCCATCCATACATTATTGCCGATCGTAACCGCCTGCGTGTTACCTACAGGCAAACTGCGGTCGTACAAATCATGCCAATCGGAATCGCTAATGCTGACATTTTGAGCCGTCATACAGCCGTCGCCAAGAGTTACTGAGGTAGCAGCCATTATTCTTGTGCCCGGACAAATCAGGCAGCACCGGCCGATTTCAATTTTTCCCGAACCCTCCCACACCGGCCAGACAGTAAATCTTACTTTTCTGTCGGGGGTGGCAATAACCGTTGAGCAATCTCCCAAATAAACCTCTCCGCCGAATATTTCCACATGCCATGGTTTCATAAAAACCAACCCGCGACCGAAATATTCGAATTGAGGAGCAAGAAAATATCGCGCATACCACTTCTGAAACTTGTTATAGAAGCGCTTAACGTAATATGGACGATAATCCTTCCTCAATGCCTTACCTTTTTAAAATGGATTTTATAAATGGAAAACTTTTGTCACAAAAAAGATCGGAAGCACAAAACGGAAAAACAGCCTAACAGAATGAATCTTCACTTATTCAACGAAGCCCAGAACTTATGATTAAAAAGTTTTCCCGCCGGAGTTATCTCATTCAAAGCGTCCCAAGCCAGTATAGCCGCCGCCGCCGTCCAACCTGTTTTTTCTTCCGGCCAAATAACTCCATCCGGAAAGGTTACCCCCATCCAGAAAGACCCGTCGGAAAATCTTTTATCATTTAACCAACTGAATATCGTTTTAGCCCGGAAATTATCTTCAATTGCCGTCAGAGTTAAAATAAACTCCGCAGTTTCCGCCATTGTTACCCAGGGCCTATCGCTAACACAGCGCACACCCCATTCAGGAACTACAAATTTCTCCCACAAATGGGTTATCCGTCTTTTTGCTTCTTCACCATTTATGGCACCGCATAAAACCGGATAATACCAATCCATCGAATATCTTGATTTAATCATGTTAAACAGATCAGGTCTGTCTTTTATCGCCAGACCAAGCTTATCCATTGCCTTCCGCCAGCGCAGGCGTTTCTTGCCCAAAATATCCGCAATAGCCAAAGCGCATTTTATGCTCATGTAGATGGAACTGGAACCTGTAAGCAACGCCATCTTATCAATCGCGCCATTTTTATTCCTCGCCCAGTAAATCTCACCATCGGGAGCCTGCAAATTAATCGCGTACTGAATGCCTTGCGAAACTGTATCCCACATCTTTTTTAAAAATTGTATATCACGGGTAATAAGATAATGATGGAAAGCGCCCACCGCGACATAGGAAGAAAAATTCGATTCTTTTATAAAATTAATAATTTTACCATCAAGAGTTTCCGACCACCAACTGCCATCGGGAAGTTGAGAATTGGCAAGCCATTCGTAAGCACGTCTCGATTCTGCGTAAAAACCGCCTACACTCAATCCCATAGCGCTTTCGACATGATCCCAGGGATCAGTCTTCCCTCCCGCCGACCATGGAATTTCACCATTTTCTTTCTGAATGGAAGCAATGAAAGAAACTATTTTTTCAATTGAAATCGGATTTAACTCTTCACTTATGGAAAGTTTCAGTTCCATTAAAGTTATCCTTTTTTAAGATAATAGACGATGCTTTTGCCCATTACCGGATTTAAAAACTCTTCCAGCATCCGCACTAAACGCGGTTTTTTCATGATATCCCATTCCAAAAATTTCCTGTAATGTTTGACTAGTAGGTGTTCCTCATTTTTCAGGCCAACCAGACACTTAAGCCACCAATAAGGCGAATGAAGGGCGTGCTTGTAATTAATCTTCCAGCACTTGAATCCCTGTTTCGTTAACATTTTATGGAGATGCTTCTTTTTGTAAATGCGTATATGACCGCCTTCTTCATTATAATAATCCTTTGAAATAAACCAGCAAATTCTCTCCGAAAAGTAGCGCGGCACACTGACTACAAGTGTTCCCTGCGGTTTCAATATCCGAACAAATTCTTTGAGCGCTTCTTCATGTTTGGGAATATGCTCCAATACTTCAGAACAAATCACGCAATCAAACGAGGTGTCGGCAAACGGCAACCTGTTGATATCGGCAATAGAAACCAGATAATCTTTCGACAACGCGTCGGGCATTGTTTCCATAGATTTAGACGTTTCACGCAACGCCCAGGCGTTTTTATCTATACCGAAAATTTTCAGTTCCGGCATCCTTGCCAGATGACGCAGGTGTCTGCCCAACCCACAGCCGGCATCCAGGACAACGTCGTTCGGCTTTAAATTTAACTCATGCAGATCTACGGTAACCATCAATTGCCTCCCGGTATACTTCCACCATTTCGCCAGCAGCTTTTGACCAGTTAAAAATAGAATTTACCCGCTCTATACCAGCCTGAGCCATTTTCTTCCTCTGATCCGGATTATTAAATAAAAATATTATTCCTTTGGCCAGAGCGCCGGCATCGGCGGGAGGAACTATAATTCCCGCGTCTCCGACAACTTCCGGCAGCGCGCCGCCGCTGGTGCTGATTAGAGGTACGCCGCAAGCCATCGCTTCGGCCGCGGGAAGGCCAAAACCTTCATACAAGGAAGGAACCACAGCGATAGTGGCATTTGAATAATAACTGGCAAATTCTTCATTCTTAATGCGGCCGGTGAAATGGACAATGTCGCCAATGCCTAGTTCGGTTACGAGTCGTGTAATCGTTCCATTTTTTTTGGGTTCACCTATAACTGTTAATTTTACGGATTGTTTTTTCCTTACCTGAGCGACAGCTTCCAGCAAATAACTCAGGCCTTTCAGCGGCGTGTCCGCGCTGTTGGTTACGATAATGGAATTCTCCGACCTCGAGCCATTTTGCACCGGATAAAAATACTCATTGTTGATGCCGTTATGAACCACACGGAATATATTTTTATCCAGAGAAAACTCCTTGGCAATATCTCTTTTGGTAAATTCAGATACGGTCACGATATGGGAAAACTTGCGCGCCACTTTCATCTGCATGCGAATAAATGAGTACCAGCGAAAAACACGGTATTTTTGAAATAATGTTTTGGCCACTTTATAATCTTCCTGCTGATCCACCGTGATTGGATGATGAATCGTGACTATGGTCGGCATGACCTTTTGGGCCAATCTGCCGATACCATAGGAAAGGCCCTGATTATCATGAACTATATCGTAACGCTTTCTGTGTTTCTTTAGATATGAATAAACCCGCTCTCCAAAAGTAAAAGGTTCAGGAAAACTGCCGGTGCAGACATTCAAAAATTCATACATATTGAGCGGGCTGGTCAGATCACTTAATTTTTCCGGGCGAAACAGATGTTCGGGATTATAAAGATCGAGACTGGGAAGTTTGTGCAGACGCACCTTAGAATCAAGTTGTGGATAAGGCTGCCCCGATATTACATCAACTTGATGGCCAAGATCGCTCAGCGCCTTGCTTAGATGTTTAATGTAAACACCCTGACCGCCACACGTGGGATTGCCCCGATAAGTCAACAGACATATTTTCAGCGGCTTTAAAGTCGATTTGCCTTTCATACGCTCACTTTTTGCACTATCCTTTGCGAATTTTCAAACATGACTGATATTTCGTCATCGTTCAGCCCCGCGCCGCGGGAGATATTTGTTGCCAATTTACTACTCACGAAATCAACGGGGGCGTGGGCATCGTTATTGAGAATGAGATTAGCCTTAAATTTTCTGGCCATCTGCGCGACATGTCCATTACTGAAGCTATGACCTCTGCGCGTTGTAATCTCCAGAAAAATTTCTCTTTCCGCAGCCAGACGCGCCTCCTCTTCCGTCAGAAGTCCGGGATGGGCTAAAATATCTATGGCTGATTTAAGCGCCGCCAGATTTGTCCCGGCGGGAACAGGTTCAACAATTGTCTCCCCGTGCACAAGGACTATCTTTGCTCCCAATTTTCTTGCTTCATTAGCCATATCCGCTATCTGAGAGGGAGCGACATGCGTTATTTCAACGCCGGGAAAAACCTTTATTTTTCCTTCTTCCGTTATCTTTGAACAAACTTTGATGACCCTGGGAAGAATGAAATCAATATTGGAATGATCAACATGATCGGTAATAGCTAAAGCTTTATAACCGGCAGCAAAGGCACGCTGCGCCAATTCAGCTGGTATTAACTCGCCATCACTGAAAATGGAATGAGTATGCAGATCAATCACTTAAAATATCCTGATTTCAAATTTGTTTAAACTATTAATTAGGGTTGACTTAGCAAATTTACAACTGAGAGTCAATAAGGATATGCCTTATTTCAAATATTTAATTATTTTCACTTTTTCTTCAAAAGCAGAAAGGTCGCCGAAACACGGCAGACATTTTTTTCTTTATTATCAGTAACTAAACAATCGCCGATAACCAGACTTTGTCCTTTTTTAAAGACAGTGGCGGTAGCAATAAGTTCTCCATCACTGACCCCCGCCAAAAAATTGCTCTTGAGTTCTATTGTGGTCAAACCTTCTTCCGGGGTTAATTGAGTCATCATCGCATGGGCGATAGTCTCATCGGCCAGAGCAACGATAAGCCCGCCCTGCATTGCTTTTGCCCCCTGCAAATATTCCGGACGCACCGGCATCTTAAACCGGGCATAGCCATCTTTTAATTCAACCAATGTTATTCCCAAATAATCCAGAAAGGGATTTATCCCCTTCTGGCCGTCTTTAATTTTTTCCAGATAAACGTCGTAATTAAAAATGATTGGACTCCTTTATCGCGCAAACTGTATTATGGAGCAACATTATAGGCAGCCGGATCAAGTGGCGATCCCGCAGTAAAGATACGTGTGGCTAATTCCCGATCCAGCATCAGAATGCCTTCTTTGGAGGTTTCCACCATAGCCAATTCACGGGAAACTTTTTCCGTATTTTTTTCTTCTTCAATCTGCTCATTTAGAAACCAGGAAAGCAGCGGCTCGGAGGTATAGTCGTTTTCTTCTCGTGATATTTTGGTTAAATTATTAATTTTGCCGGTAATGAACTTTTCATGTTCATAGGCATCCTGCCAGGCTTCCAGTGGTTTTTTCCATGTTGTTTTGATCTGTTTTAAATCCAAAAGCGTTACTACGCCGCCTCTGTCGAGGATGTGATCATAAAACTTCATGGCGTGGATCATTTCCTCATGCGCCTGACAACGCATCCAGTGCGCCATGCCATCAAGATTCTGCGCATGGAAATAGGCGGTCATCGATAAATAGATGTAGAACGATTCCATTTCATGTTTGATCTGTTCATTCATCGCGTTTCTTATTTTTTCTCCAATCATTTTGTGCACCTTCCTTTCTGATTAGTTAAATAATTAATTTAGTAACGCCATAACCATCAACAACTGCTTCTTTGATTTATAATCTAATTTTACAAATTTTCCAACATTTTTCCCATATTCAATTAATAATAAGCTGTTAAAGCGATTGGACTGAAAATAATGTTATTGACTAAAATGTTACTTTTCTATAAATTCCAAAATGAATTTATATCAGGTGATGGGGTTCACCTTTAACCGCCTTTGTTGCTGATAACTCCTGAAGGAGATTAACCTGAAGGAGTTTTTTTATGGAAAATATCTCATCCAAAATGCCCCTGTCCGATATCCGTAATCTTTTAGAAACCATTTCTGATGCCTGTGACCAATTTCAGATGGTCTCTCTGAACCGCCAGATGGAGGCCGCCAGAGCGCTGCTTTCGGAAAACCCGCCTATCGACGTGGCGGTGTTGGGACAGTTCAAGGCAGGGAAAAGCTCTTTTTAAAACAGCCTTCTCGGTCAGAGCGTTTTGACATGATTCTCGATAAAAACACGTTTTTTCAACCGGCGATTCTGGCTTTTATCGAGACACTTCAGTCGGACCAATTTAAAAACCGTGTAGAAAAAATCGGGAATTACAATTTTAATGGCTCGTATGAAACTTCCTT
>PLMV01000027.1:10227-10349 GCA_003141615.1 Syntrophaceae bacterium | reverse complement strand
ATGTCATCGACGCTGCAATCCCCGACACCATTTTTCAAATCGATCAGATATTTAACCGCGGACAAAATATCTTCATTACGCAATACAGTTAAATCAGTCGATACATTCAGATGTAATTTGTA
>PLMV01000027.1:0-10183 GCA_003141615.1 Syntrophaceae bacterium | reverse complement strand
AGTATCCCGAATGGAAGCATTATCCATATCCTCATCAAGGTGGATAATGTTTAATTCTTTGATACCTCTTTCCCGGGCTATTTCCAAACATTCCAACGGTAATTCCTCGTTGCAACGGAAAACAATTTCTCCTGTTTTCGGATCAAGAATATCCGAAGAAGGAATCTTGCCGGCAATTTCAGTTTCATTGATCGCAACACGCTTAATGCCGGCATCCATTATTTTCTTCAAAAGAGGCTTTGTCAGCTTGCGTCCCTTTTTGACAATCACTTCAGCGCTTTTGGGATCTTTGATGTCTTCGGGTGCTTTTTGACCGGCGAGAGCATCGTCAACGGCAAAATAAATCTTTTTACCTTCAATGATAACTTTATCGATGCTGTAAAAATAATTTAAAATAAAATCCGTCGAATTACCCAGCGCCTTCAACAAAATAGTGACAGGCATTTTTCTGCGTCGGTCAATCCTGACATAGATGATGTCTTTAGAATCAAATTCCAAATCCAGCCAGGAACCTCTGATGGGAATAATTCGAGCTGAATAAATTAACTTACCGCTGGCGACGATTTTACCTTTATCGTGATCAAAAAAGATGCCTGGCGAACGATGGAGTTGATTAACAATAACCCGCTCCGTTCCGTTTATGATAAAAGTGCCATTTTCAGTCATCAGCGGGATTTCGCCAAAGTAAACTTCCTGCTCTTTAATATCGCGAATCTGCTTTGCTTCGGCTGTTTCCCGGTTGATTTTACCGTCAGCAAGGCGATCGACGTCAAAAACAACCAGCCTGACAACAATTTTCAAAGGAGCCGCATAGGTCATGCCTTTTTGAACACACTCCTTCACATCATACCGGATATCTCCCAGCTTATAACTGACAAACTCCAGAGAACACTTCCCGCTAAAATCCGAAATGGGNNAACTTTTCATAAGATTGCGTCTGAATTTCAATTAAATTGGGAATATCCAGTATTTTTTTTATCTGACCAAAATATTTTCTAAAGTCACCCATAGCATCCTTAATAAAATGATATATTGGAGATTATGTTATTTAATCTCGACGGTCCCGCCGACTGCTTCAATTTTCTTCTTAATGTCTGCGGCTTCGTCTTTGGAAACGCTTTCTTTAATAGGTTTGGGCACACCTTCCACTAAATCTTTTGCTTCCTTAAGTCCCAAGTTGGTGATAGCACGAACAACTTTAATTACCTGAATTTTTTCCGCACCGAATCCGGTTAGGATGGCGTTGAATTCAGTCTGCTCTTCAGCAGCAGCGGCAGGAGCGGCGCCACCAGCAGCAACAGCAGCCATCATGGGAGCGGCGGCGGAAACACCGAATTTTTCTTCCAATTCTTTCACCAGAGCAGAAAGCTCCAATACCGTCATTCCTTCAATAAATTTGACTACGTCGTCTTTAGTAATTTCTGACATTTTTTCTATCCCTCTCTGTATGTTTTTTTAATTTAAAGTTTTTTTCTTATCACAATAGGCATTGAGCACTTGCACAAAGCTTCTCGGAACGCCACTTAAAACGGTCACGAACGATGTCGGAACCGCTGCCATTACCGAAACTAATCTGCCTAAAAGAACCTCTTTGCCGGGTAATTCCGCTAAAACATTAAGATCACCCTTAGTTAAAAGCTTGCTATCCAGCATTCCGACTTTTATTTCCAATTCTGGATTTTTCTTGGCAAAATCAACGAGAATCTTAGTCGGCGCCACCGGGTCTTTATAGCCCAAAACAACGGCAACAGGCCATTTGAAATGATCGGCAAGAATACTGAAATCGGTTTCTTTTGAAGCAATCCTCAAAAGAGTGTTTTTTACAACCTTCCATTCAGCATCGGACTTGCGCAACGCATTTCTTAAAGTTTCCATTTTCTCGACATTCATCCCGCTAAAACTGGTCAAAACGCCTAGCTTGGCTTCTTTGAGTTTCTTTTGCAGTTCGGATACAATTTGCTCTTTCGTTCTCCGATCCAANNAAAAAATAAAGTAACTATTTTTATTCCACGAGTCTCGGCAGGCCGCCCTACGTTTAAACTTCTGTACCTGCTGTCTTCGACCTTCTTATTATAAAACGCTCAATATTTTTCTATTAAGCAGCCTTAATCTCTAGAGGATCAATTCTCACGCCTACACCCATAGTGCTGGAAATAGAAATACTTTTAATATAAATTCCCTTACTGGATGCCGGTTTTAACTTAATAATTGTTTCCAACAAAGCACTGACATTTTCACTTAATTTTTCAGCGCCAAAGGACACTTTCCCCACGGGAGAGTGCACGATTCCCGCTTTTTCCACGCGGAATTCAACCTTGCCCGCTTTAAGTTCCTTCACCGCGTTGGCCACTTCAAAAGTCACTGTTCCTACCTTGGGATTGGGCATCAAACCGCGCGGGCCTAAAATCTTACCAATCTTTCCCACGGAACCCATCATATCCGGCGTGGCGATAACACGATCAAACTCCATCCAGCCGCCTTTAATTTTTTCGATAACATCGTCATTACCGACTAAATCCGCACCGGCTTCCAGAGCTTCTTTTTCCTTTTCCCCTTTGGCAAATACTAAAATACGCACCGTTTTGCCCAAACCGTTGGGTAAAACCACGCTGCCCCGGACCATTTGATCGGCATGAGCAGGGTTAACGCCTAAACGAATGGCCGCATCCACGGTTTCATCAAATTTAGTGCCAGCCGTTGATACAACCATTTCTGTAGCTTCTTTAAGCGAGTATTTTTTGTTTGGTTCAACTTTCGCTTTTGCTGCCAACATACGTTTGCCTCTTTTTAACATGATAAAACCTCGTATTTATTAACCTGTAATTTCAATTCCCATTGACCTTGCGGTACCGGCGATTGTCTTTATAGCGCCTTCAATATTCACGGCATTTAAATCTTTAAACTTTAATTCGGCAATTTCTTTCACTTGCCCGGCCGTAACTATTCCAACTTTTTCTCTCTTCGGATCGCTGGCTCCTTTAGCAATTTTGGCCGCTTGCTTAAGCAGCACAGACACCGGAGGTGTTTTGGTTATAAATGTAAATGACCTGTCGGCATAAACGGTAATCACGACAGGAATAATCATTCCTTCCTGATTTTGCGTCATAGCATTATACGCTTTGCAAAATTCCATAATATTGACGCCGTGCTGTCCCAATGCCGGACCGATAGGAGGTGAAGGAGTCGCCTTGCCCGCCTTTATTTGCAATTTTATGCTCGCAATAATTTTTTTTGCCATGTTGATCACCCTGATCTAAATATTTTTNNAAAATACTTACGATAACTCTCAATTTACTTTTTTCCGGTTTTAATTCGTCAATAACTCCATCAAAATTGGTAAACGGGCCATCGATAATTTTTACATGATCGCCAACATCGAATTTGAACTTGGGTTTGGGCTTTAAAGTTCCTTCATCAATCCTGAACTTTAAATTTTCCACATCTTTATCCGGTATGGGCGAAGGTTTGTCTTTAGTGCCAATGAAACCAGTAACTTTAGGAGTGTCTTTTACAATATGCCAGGCATCGTCATTCATTTCCATNNTCAGGAATAAGAATGTCAGAGAAATAAGCCTGAGAGCCTGTTATCTCAATTCTTTCCTGGAGACTCATTTTTACTTTGTTCTCATACCCGGAATAGGTATGAACAACGTACCATTTAAAAGCCATTTTGCTAACCTAATACAAATTTGACCAATTTAGCGAGGACAAAATCAACTATGCCCAAGTAAATTGATACGATAAAAACAATAATTATTACAACCGCCGTCGAAGCCAACGTCTGCTTCGGAGTCGGCCAAGTAACTTTCTTCAGTTCTATCTTAGCTTCTTTGATAAACTGGATTATCTTTCCTATAACTACTTTTACTTTTTCTTTTATTTCATCCATACTTTAATATCCTTAATAACGGGAAAATGGCAGGCCAGGAGGGACTTGAACCCCCAGCATCCGGATTTGGAGTCCGGCGCTCTATCCATTAGAGCTACTGGCCTATACCCAAATTAACTATTTGGTTTCCCGATGCAGTTTATGCCCCCGGCAAAACTTGCAGTATTTTTTCATTTCCAAGCGGTTTTGCATGGTCCGCTTGTTTTTTGTCGTCGTATAATTCCTTTGCTTGCATTCCGTACAAGCCAAAATAATATTATTCCGCATAACACTCCTTAACTGGAGCCCACGACCAGGATTGAACTGGTGACCTCATCCTTACCAAGGATGTGCTCTACCAACTGAGCTACGTGGGCACAATATCTTATTCTTTTTGCCCTTATTTTTATTTGGAGCGGGAAACGGGATTCGAACCCGCGACCCTCAGCTTGGAAGGCTGACGCTCTAGCCCCTGAGCTACTCCCGCCTATTTCAATTTCAAAAAATCCCTGGTGGTGGGGGGAGGATTTGAACCTCCGTAGGCTACGCCGGCAGATTTACAGTCTGCTCCCTTTGGCCACTCGGGAACCCCACCAGTTTATATATAATAAAACTGGAGCTGGTGATGGGACTTGAACCCGCAACCTGCTGATTACAAATCAGCTGCTCTACCGATTGAGCTACACCAGCAAATCCCACCTCAATAATCTTTTAATATCAATAATTTATGCTTTTTAAAAACAAACAAACACAACTACGCCCCTAAGCGAATTGTGGAATCTAATTTTTATAGATGTTTTTGTCAAGTAAATTTTTAAAAAATCTTATAGATAGGTGTGAAATCTTGATAGACTGCATGAATGCACGAAAGCTTTTTTCCTACACTTCAATTATGAAAGGTGGTTTTTGTTATGGCCTAACGAAAAAATCAGCGGCGGCTGTAAGACGTCCGCTGGATTGACCTGTTATCCCTATATTATTTTTTTATGGCAAGTAGATAAATGCGATAGAAGGTTAATTCAACCTGACCTGTATTATCTGCCTGATCATCAAATGATTTTCTTAAATTTTCCTATGAATATTCTTATTCTCTATAGTCTATGAATCCTGTTCTATTTTTTTTCCAATCATTCTTTAAATCTTTATACAATTCTTTTATATATTTTTTATCTTTGGCGGCTTCAAAGCCAACATATCCGTTTCCTGCTACAAGTGTTTCATATCTAAATTTAATTTTTCCCTTCATCGAATTATCCCATCCCGCTGGAGTAAACTTATTTGGTAATAGTGTAATGTTTAGATTCCCATCATGGTCTACCCAAATAATATGGTTTCCTTCTATATCATCACATGATGATAGTAACTGGCATAAATCATCAACGGTAAAGCCCTTTTTAAGATTCAATGAAGGTTTCTTAGTCCTTACTTTTGAAAAGTCCTCGGGCCACTTCATATCCAATACAGTCTTTATTTGGTTTTGGCTATAATATCCAGGGTAATTGTTTTGTTCGATAATACCCATGCGTAATGCTCTATCAAAATGTCTTTTTGAAGCTTCATATCCAAGTATGTGCAATCGTTTTATCATCTCAAGGACTTCTACCGTAGGTATCTCGTTTATTGCTATTTTAGATAGTAGGTATGTTAGTCCGTCTATTCCCAAGAAGGACTTAAGAGGTAAATCGGAAACTGTTCCTCCGTCTTTTTTAAATTCTTCTTTTTCGTTAAATTGGCAACCACGTTGATGATGAACTAAACGAAAATTTCTAGCCTTGTATTTACCTTTTTTATCCGTATAAGTTATCCATTCAACCCAACCATCTTCAGCTTTTTCGATTCGCTCTCCACAAGAATCACAGAACCAATAATCGGTAACATTCATAATTTTCCTCTCTTAAAAGTTATCCGCACTGACAGATATTTTTGGTATGCTAAAATGATAATGAAGTCAATATAATAATTAACCTTAGTAAACAAAAGTCCCGATAAACAGTTTTATTTTCCGCTAAGAAAAATAGAGTCAGGTCTTGAAATGACAGGCTTATAGAACGCGAATGGTCAAATCTTTGCATGGCTCATCAGCGATTTCGGATACCACAATTCAAATAGCAACCTTCAGTTCATACCGCTTCCGCCAGATATCCTCGCCTATCCAGATCATCTTCAAAATCCATAGTGCGGTCAATTGCGCAACCCTGAGTGATTTCTATAATCCGGTTGGCAACGGTGGAGACAAATTCCTGATCATGTGAGGCAAACAGAATCACTTCCGAAAACGCGATCAGCCCGTCATTAAGGGCGGTGATCGATTCCAGATCCAGATGGTTGGTCGGCTCATCAAGGATCAGCACATTGGCTCCGGTCAGCATCATGCGCGACAACATACAGCGAACCCTTTCGCCACCAGAAAGGACGCCTGTTTTTTTCAAGGCCTCTTCGCCCGAGAAAAGCATTCTGCCTAAGAAGCCGCGCGCAAAGGTTTCACCCTCCGTGGGAGGTGAATACTGACCCAGCCAGTCAATCAGGGTCATCTCTTGCTCAAAGAATTCACTATTCTCCTGGGGGAAATAGGCGCTGGTAATGGTAACACCCCAGCGGAAACTGCCGCTGTCCGGTTTCAGTTCACCGGCCAAAATCTGAAAAAGAGTCGTTCGGGCAAGGGCGTTATCTCCGGCAAAAGCGATTTTATCGCCCTTACGCACGGTCAGGTCAAAATTATTCAACACCTTGACCCCGTCAATTTTTTTGGTCAGCCCATGAATTGTCAGGATGATGTCGCCGCAGGCTCTCTCCGGCTTGAAGACCACGTGCGGATATTTTCTCGATGAAGTCGGCATGTCCTCCAGAGCGAGTTTATCGAGCAGTTTCTTTCGCGACGTTGCCTGCTTGGACTTGGACGCATTGGCGCTGAAGCGCTGGATAAAAGCTTTAAGTTCATCAGCTTTTTCAGATATTTTGCGGTTATCGTTCTGTTTCTGCTTTAAATTTAACTGGCTGGCATGATACCAGAAATCATAATTCCCGACATAAATCTTAATCCGCCCGAAATCGATATCAGCGGTATGAGTACATACCTGATTCAGAAAGTGACGGTCATGTGACACCACTATAACCGTATTGGAAAACCGGGATAGGAACTCTTCCAGCCACTTAATGGATTTCAGATCGAGGTTATTGGTCGGCTCGTCCAGCAGAAGCACATCAGGATTGCCAAACAGTGCCTGTGCCAACAGCACGCGGACCTTGTCACCCGCCTCCAACTCCTTCATTTTCTTCGTCCGCAGATCTTCGGATATGCCAAGTCCGCTCAGCAACACAGCAGCTTCGGACTCTGCTTCATAGCCGTTCATTTCAGCAAACAAACTCTCCAGTTCAGCGGAACGTAAACCGTCCGCTTCAGTAAATTCAGCTTTGGAGTAAATCGCCTCACGCTGTATCATGACGTCATACAACCGTTTGTGTCCCATGATAACCGTGTTGAAAACAATTTCATCGTCGAAGGCGAACTGATCCTGACGCAGAACTGCTATTCGCTCCCGCTGGCCGACTATGATTTCCCCCTTATCGGCTTCCAGTTCACCGGCAAGAATTTTGAGAAAAGTAGACTTCCCCGTCCCGTTTGCTCCGATCAGCCCATAGCAGTTACCGGGGGTGAACTTGATGTTAACATTCTTGAAGAGTACTTGTTTCCCGTAGGAAAGGGTTATATTTGATGCTGCAATCATGCTGACTTAATGCTCCTTGTACAGAAATCACGGGTATCATTACCCTCCGCTTCGCGGGANNACTTACCAATTCCGCTGCGCTTCGCTTTCAGAATTGGAGTTTCACAAATAAAAAACCACAGGGCATGGTGAGCTCTGTGGTTCACTAACGTGGGGCGTACTAGCACACTTTTTAACCGCTTGGCAATACATTATTTACGCTTGTGATATTTCTCTCGGCAAACGTAACCCCGTTGGTTACAGTATAACCCTTGATAAAATCTTTTGTCCTAAAGGTCTCTGGCAACTGGCGATTGACGTTTGAAACACACTTTCATCGGAGCTGTAATCTGTCTACCTCCCGCCAATGTGCGGAATTTCAAATCAAAATCATTAATGCACTCTTTTCGATAATTATGATAAAAGTGTAAACGTATAAACGGAGGTGTTATGCGTAAAATTATCGTTTCCATCTTTCTTGTTTTAACCCTTCTTTGTTTCCCGGCAATGGGCGAAAAGGCAGTGGATTGGTTTTATAAGGCCAATGCATTATCTGATGGCAAAAAATATACCGACCCGATAAAGGCTATCGAATATTTGAACAATGCTATCAAACTGCAACCTGATGATGAGAACTACTACTACAACAGAGGAGTTGCTTACGATAACCTTGGCCAGTATCAGCCCGCTATCAAGGACTATAATCAGGCCATCAGTCTAAAACCGGATTATGCCGAGGCCTTCTACAACAGGGGGACTATTTATAGTGAAATCGGACAGTATCAGCTCGCCATCAAAGACTTTAATGAAGCCATCCGCCTGCAGCCGAATGATGCCGAAGCCTACCATGGCCGGGGATTTGCTTATGACAAACTTGGTCAGTATCAGCGCGCCATCGAGGACTATAATCAGGCCATCCGCCTGCAGCCGGATTATACCAAAGCCTACAACAACCGGGGAATTAATTATTTATCGCAGGGCAACAATACGCTTGGCTGCAGTGATGCGCAAAAAGCGTGTGCATTGGGAAACTGCAAATTGCTAGAAATGGCTAAAGTCAAGGGAGCCTGCCACTGAATCGTTGCAGGTGAAAGGTGCGCTGATCTTCACATTCAGGCTCTTAATTTTCTGCCGGACACCATAGGTAGGTATTTGATCTGTATCGCCAAACTCATTCCCCGCATCAAGTTTATGTTTCATCCGGTGAAGCTGGTCATTCAGGCTTTCAAAGGATAACGAGGCAATGTAGTCCGAACCGTTAGGTTCGCCTGTTTAACGGGTCTGAAGACCCGTACTACGGGTTTAATATTTTATGGCGAAATGTTTTACAAAGCTCTTTTTTTCTATTGACAAATGCAAATATAGTTGTATTATACAACTATGCAAATAAGAATGAATAATCAAAATACGGAGCTGATGGAAATATTCGTTGGCATGTCACAGGTAACGCGCTGCTGCAGGCAGGATGTGGCCTTTTGCGAAGGAGTTACCTTTCATCAATTTATGATCCTCGATGCCCTTGCGACAAAGAAAGAAATGCAGATATCTGATTTGCATAAGCTTCTGGCCGTCGAGAAAAGCACGACCACCCGTCTGGTAAATCCACTGATTCAAAAAGGGCTTTTAAAGCGGGAGAAAGCACAGCATGATTCGCGCGCGGCAACGCTTATCCTGACTGCGGATGGCAAAAAGATTCATCAAAAAGTTTCCTTATGCCTGGCCGGTTTCTTCCAAAAAGTTACGCAAAACATTCCTAAGGATAAGAAGCCGCAGATATTAGATGCTATCCGGGTTTTTATCGGGGCGATAAAAAATTCGGCTACGGATTATAACTGCTGTAAGTAAAGAGAACTTTTTCAGAGGTTACGCTTATGAATAATATGGAAAATAATTCTTCTCCCGGAAATAAGATTACCCTGCCGGTAATTACATCTGCTTCATCATGCGGTTGCTCTACATTTGAGGAAACGCCGCATAGCCCGCCCAGGCTGGATCAATCTTTTGTTGTCGGCTTGATTAAAACACCGGCAGGTGATGTACCGCAAGTAGCGGCTCAATTGCACAAAACGGATCACTGGGGAACGATCAAGGCCCGATGGGGCGTTGGCCGAATGGATTATATGATTGATCCGGGCTTGTACGCGCTGGGTAATCCCGACAACGCCTCGCCGGTTCTGGTTACCGCCAATTATAAAATGAGTTTCGATTACCTGCGCCGGGAGCTGTCCGGCAGAAACTTCTGGATATTAGTATTGGATACAAAGGGAATTAATGTCTGGTGTGCCGCGGGCAAGGGAACTTTCGGCACGGAAGAATTAATCAAAAGAATTGCATCCAGCGGCCTGAAAGAAATTGTCAGCCATCGCCAATTAATTCTGCCTCAACTGGGAGCACCGGGAGTGGCCGCCCACACCGTGAAAAAGATTTCCGGCTTCAAAGTATGTTACGGGCCGATCAGAGCAAAAGATTTAACGGCATATTTTGATTCCGGCATGAAAGTCACTCCCGAAATGCGAATAATGACTTTCCCCTTAAAAGACAGAGCGGTGCTTATTCCCATCGAGTTTGTCGCCGCGGCAAAACCTTTTCTGATTATCGCCCCTGTTCTTTT
>PLMV01000196.1 GCA_003141615.1 Syntrophaceae bacterium | reverse complement strand
TGGTAGGACAACGGACTCTGACTCCGTTTATTAAGGTTCGAATCCTTATTCCCCAGCCATTCCATTCTAAATCAAAGCGCTATCTTTGTTGGCAGCGTCGTCGGCTTCCTCAACGTATATACAACGCGTGACCTTTAGGTTATACGTCTCGTAGCCTCCGCCTAGCCGCCTCAATATCATCTTTGATTTAGAAATGGCATAGTGTGCGACAATTTCTGCTGCTATAAAATTTTACTTTCCAGTTTTTATCTTATTGCTAAAAACTTCCCTGTCTCCGCCGCTCATACCGGCTAAATATTTCACCAGTTTTTTGCGGGACTCTATATCGTATTGGGTGGTGATAGCTATCTGTTCCATAATCGGTGAGCCGCCGCCATGATAATTGCCGACGTTCATAATACCGCCGGTTGCCGAGCAGAACACGTCTCCCAAAAATCTCCAGAAATTGGCCTGGTCTTCCACTGACATTTTCGGATTACGTTTAGTATATTTGAGAAGCAGTTCTCCTGTTTCCGGATTTTTGAAATCCTTTTCGTGGGGAAAGGTGGCTATAACACCGCCGGCAATATCGCAGATTATCTCCGCTTCGCGATATACCGCCTCGCCCGAGAGACACCGGCCGACATTGCAGTAAATCGAATGTGGAATATAGGAGCCGGGACCGAAAGGAACAAAACCCATGCCCGGAATATATAGCTCGGGTTTGCCGAGATCGGACGCCGTGTAGCCGGCAGCATAACCCAGCTCTATAGTCATGATGAGCTCAGCCAGCTTCTCCCGGACATGCGGCTGTTTATGGATATTATTTACCTCGGCGGCAAGGGCTGCCGCTCCCAGGATAACATCGCCGATGGCCGGTTTGCAGCCGGAATAGGAATGCCTGTGGAACAGGGCGAAGAGAAGCGCGCATGCCCCGCCCATCATATGTTCACCGGCAAGAAATACTCTTTCCCAGGGAACAAAACAATTATCGAAAATCAGATAAGAATCCGTATAGCCTGGTACAAATCCGCGTTTGTAGTGTTCCCTAGGCCGGAAGTTATGGATGGTCACGACCTGCTTCATTCCGTCCCAGTCTCCGGGAATGGCAAAGGCCACAGCGTAATCTTTATCTTCTGGTCGCAGTGCGCGCGTGGGCAGTACCAGAATTTCATCGGCTACGGAAGCTTCCGAGATATGCAACTTGCAGCCTTCGACGATTATACCTTCCTTCAGCCTTTCTTTGATTCGCAAATATGCGTTCGGATCAGGTTGCTCTGCGGGACGCAGCATCCGATCTCCCTTAGTGTCCGTCTGGGCACAGCATCCGATAAGATCCTCCGTCTGAAAGCGAGCAAGCCACTTCTTGAAATTTTCATGGTATTGAGTAGCCCCTTTATTTGCCTTATCCGCTTCATAAGAGACATTATAAATCGCGTTGGTAGCATCTATTCCCATGCATCGCTGGATGCAGCCGCCGACTTTCTGGCAGAGCATTCTGGTCATGTCCTGTTTCTTGTGCAGGTCGTCCTTGTTCTGATGGATGTGAGTAAAACGATTAATACGCTCACCTGTAAGGTGAGAAATTGCCGTGCACAGTTCCTGATTTTCCGGCTTAGCCGCTTCATCATATGTGACGCCGATGGTCTTGAGACAATCCATCTGTAACTCGTCCGTTCGGTCGATCAATTGGCCGTCATAATAAATGTTACGTTTCATTTTCTCCAGGCCTTTAATATAATCTTTTGTAGTTCTCATTTTAATACCCCTTTTTTGTTAAATGGTTATTTAGTAATCTGATTTTATCTTTCGCGAATGTCCCCTTGTATCTTCAATATCTTTTTTCTGAAGAAGTTTCCCGAATGTATGGGCATCTTCCATTTTCAGGTATAGCGTCAGGCCGGACTCTTCTTTTTTAGTGCGGATACCATCCAAAATAATCTCGATGAAAGGATCGAGCATATCTATGATGCTCGTTTTCCTCTTAGGCATTCCCTGCATATGCCAGTGAATGAATAAATGTTCGATGGTGCCCATCAGCATGGAGCGGATCAAATAGGGATTGGAATCTTTTTTGAACGTTCCGTCGGCAATTCCATCCTTTATACAATCTAAAAGTCCATGAGAGGAACGGCGTATTGCGGCATGAGCGGGTGTTTGGCGAAATCGCTTGTTCGACATGAGCTGCAGAAGAACAAGGGCTGAATAGTGAGGATTGGATTGATAAAGCTGTACATAGAAGAGCAATATAGCCCTTATCTTTCCTTCTACGCCCTTGATGTATGGTATGACTTTTGTTGATTTCTCAAGAGTCTCATTGGTTATTTTTTCGGGAATCGCGAAGAGGAGATCTTCTTTTGTTCCAAAATACTCATAGATTGTGGCTTCCGAAACCCCGGCCTCTTTACTGATTTCGGTGATTGTCGCGCTCTGGAAACCTTTTTCGGCAAATATACGCAGAGCTGCATCCATGATGCGGTCTTTTCTGGTTTTTGGTCTGCTCTTGTCTGCCATAATTATACCTTATGATGGTTCTGTTTTTAAGCTACATCACCATAGTCATACTGTCAAGTATTATTTTATTTCATAGCCTGACTATAGAATACAATATTTATACCAAGTCAAACATGACTATTAGTTAAAAAATGGACAAATTATGCGACAATTTGTAACTTTATGAAATCAATTACTTTTGGGGAAAATAGCGAATGAAATATTCCGACAAAAATAATAGTCAATCACGGGTATGAACCCCAAAGCAAGCTTTGGAAACAGATTCCGCAGCAAGCTGCGGGGTATTGTACCCTCCGCTGCGCGGGATTGTTCAACTTACCAATTCCCCTGCGCTACGCTTTCGGAATTGGAGTTTCAACAATAAAGAATAACCGGCGGTCATAAAAAACATTTGCAATGAAACGAGAATGCTGATTAAAATCATCCGGGTTTCGGCTTAATTTTAACTACCATTTAATAGAGGAGGTTTTTATGTCTTTAAATAAATTAGTAGATTCAAGGGATGTACGGTTTATTCTTTTTGAAATGCTGGGATTGGAGAAAATAAATCGCTTCGAAATGTTTAAAGATTTTGACAAGGCCATGTATGATGACACATTGAATCTGGCGGAAAAAATTGCCGTTGATCAGTTTTATTCGTCCAACGCCGACGGTGATAAGACGGGGTTACAATTTAATCCCAAGACCAACGAAGTAAAGGTGCCCGAATCGTTCCATAAGGGATTCAAGGCTTACGTAGAAGCTGGTTTTCATACTTTGTCTTTTCCACCGGAAATAGGGGGAATGGGCATGCCCTCCAGTATCTCCATGGCCGCTGCGGAGTATTTTAATGCGGGTAACACATCTTTGACCATGTATTGCGGTGCGATTACCGGAGCGGCTTACCTAATTGCTCTTTTTGGTTCCGAAGAAGTGAAAAAAATGTATCTTCCTAAAATGATCTCTGGGGAGTGGGGCGGCACTATGTGCCTGACTGAATCGGGTGCCGGTACCGACGTCGGAGCTCTAAAATCTAAAGCCGTAAAACAGAGCGACGGTACCTACCTCATTACCGGACAAAAAATTTTCATCAGTAACGGCGAACACGATTTAACCCCTAACATCATCCATCCGGTACTGGCCAGAATCGAGGGCGACCCCGAGGGAACGAAGGGAATCTCTATTTTCCTGGTATCTAAGTTTCTTATCAACAAAGACGGATCGCTTGGCGAGCGCAACGATGTGATTTGTACAGGTGTCGAACATAAGATGGGGCTGAAAGGAAATGCCACATCTTCACTCAGTTTCGGCGACAACGGCAAGTGCGTCGCCCACCTTCTGGGAAATGAACGAGAAGGAATGAAGATCATGTTTAGACTCATGAACGCGGCCCGTATCCATACAGGTGTTCAGGCTGAGGCAGTTTCCAGCGCCGCCTATATGCACGCCGTCACTTATGCCCGGAACCGCATACAGGGTTCGCATATCACACAGATGCTGAATCCCAGCGCACCGAAGGTCGCGATTATCGAGCATCCCGACGTAAAACGCATGTTGCTTTACATGAAAAGCACCATCGAGGGAATGCGAATGCTCACACTTTTTCTAGCCTATAATGAGGACATCATGCATTCGTCATCCAACACAGAGGAAGTTAAAGAAGCAACGGCTATTGTTGAGATTCTTACCCCCATAGTCAAGGCCGGCATTTCGGATGCAGCATGGCTGGTAACCGCCGAAGCCATACAGGTTTACGGCGGGTATGGCTATTGCCAGGAGTATCCCATCGAGCAATACGCCCGCGACGCCAAGGTTTTCTCTATCTATGAAGGCACAAACGCCATCCAGTCGCTTGATCTGCAAATGCGTAAGATTCTCATGAATCCGGAAATGTATAATTATTCCATCCTAAAAAAACTTATCACCCAGGCTATTGAAAAAGCAAAAGGCGTTGTTGATGATAAATACATTGCTCCGGTCAAACGCGGCTTCGAAAAACTCGAAGAAGTAATTAACATGATGCAGGCTCAAATGAAGGATGGCAAGTATATGGCTCTAGTGTTAAATGCCACGCCGCTGCAACAAGCCTTCTTCCCGCTCGTGCTCTCCTGGCTGCACCTGTGGAGCCTGACCATTACCATACCTAAGACGAAAGCTATTTTCGGAGATGCCAAGGGTGAGGATAGGCAGAAAATAATTTCGGAAAACAATGAAGCTGCCTATTACAGCGGCAGGGTGCTGTCATCCCAGTTTTTTATTGGCTCCGAGTATCCCAAATATTTTGGAAAGATAGAATGCATCATGGGTAATGAGTCAGCAGCAATTAAAGCTGTGCCGGATAATTTTACCGGAGCGCTTAAAGAATAGTTTGCCAGACGGCAAAAAGCAGAAGAAAAGGGGCTGATCCCAGTGGATCAGCCCCTTTTCATTCTTATACCAAGTCGCATTCTTTAGCTAACTTTGTTGGCATCGTCGTCGGCTTCCTCAACGTATATAAAATACGCCTGCGGAGCCTCCTCCTTGCCGCCTCGTTATCTTTTGAATGCAACTTGGTATTCGTGAAGTGAATTCGGCAGTAAGCGCATTCCCTGTAGTTTATCGCGGTTAAGCGAGCGATTACTTAATTATATTTTTCATTAAGAATCTAAGATTCATCATGGCTTGTCGCGGAGAGTTTCAGTTTACGAACGACAATATCGGCTAATGCTTCTTCCGGCGCATTATCCAAGTCAACAGAATTACCGGTCACAACAATCCACTTTCGGGCAAGGCATCTCACGTCGGGTTTATCCACGCAAGCCGTTGGGCAGCCGCAAATCAGAATACCTATGTAGCATGGATTGGAGGATGGTTCCGTCGTCAAAATGTATTCCGGCGGCAACAGTTTCCCTATCTCCTGCACCAGTTTTGCTCTATCGATATGCGGATTACAGCCGCCGCAGTATTTTATGCCTATCAATTTCATATTAAATCAATTCCTGGAATTGCAATACGAAGCCTATGCTAAATACAAGAAATGAGCAAGTGTCATTGCCCGGCGCAACCGGGCAATCCAGTATTCCTCCATTTTATTAAATATGCTGTTCCAGAATTCTCGATAGTAATGTCAAGCGGTATTAATTGAACTTAATTAAGGTTGTATTCCTGAATTCTTAATATTTTCTTGACATCGAAGACCGATAATTTTATTGTCTCACAGGTAGAATGAGACATTTCATCAAATAATTAAATAATATGCATCATTATAGCGTGTGATGTTACGTATTCACATATTATCCAAATAGCCACTGTTAATTAATATACTCTTTATGTTGAAAGGGAAGTTCAAATGAGCGGCTTAGAGGAACTACTTGTAACAAATGGAGGTACACTTCTTACCTTCGCAATATTCATTGGCGAACGAATCATACAAGCAGTAAAAGACCGTGAAACAAGAAAACAGAAAATAGATGATAAAATAATTGTTTCTTATCTTGAATGGTTACGAGAACAGGATCATGCTCTTTTATTAAATACAATTGAAACTAAATACGAAGAATTACTTGCCACTCTTGATAGCAACATATCTGAGCTTGGGGGAATATTACAAAATATTTTACTTTTGCTTGATTCCGATTTCAATGACCTGAAAAGCCAAATTGAAACATTAAATAAAACTATTAAACGACCTGTTTTTTCATCTATCCCCATTAGTTGTCGTAGCTTTACAGATAGTCCCTTATTAGCACGAGATGACGCAATATCATTCCTTCGAGAAATTAATAATGATTTCATAATTTCAGGCCAACCCGGTTCTGGAAAAACTTTTTTATTGTATCATTTAGCCAAAGAATGGAATGCCAAGTTTCTTGTTTCACATAGTGAGGAAGATATTTTATCTTATCTACAATTCTCCACTCCTCCAATCATAATAATAGATGATGCTCAAGATTGGCTAAGAATTATTGAAAGATTAATTCATTTTCGCATTGAATCAGGAAATAATTTCAATATTATTGCTACATGCTGGCCCTTTGAAGAACCAGATTTAATACGTGTTATGCGATTGAGCGAAAAAAACCTTTATAAGTTATCTTTGCTCCCTGCTAAAATCATTGCTGATATGGTCATAAACCGTTTTGAAAAAGAGGGATATCATGTGCCTACATGGTTAATTCGTGAAATTCGTGAACAAGCCGCCGGACGTCCAGGTCTAGCTTTACGGCTTGTCGATTTGCTTTTGGAAGATGGATCTTTAAAATCACTTAAAAATGGTCGCGCGCATTTCGAACTTATAGATCACGCGTATTCTCATTTTGAACTTATTGACACTAAATCCATGCTGGCAGCTTTTGCCGTAGGTGGAAAGGTTGGCATGAACAAAAAAGATGTTTCTTCATTTTTGGGAATTTCTATTTCCCAAATTACAAAAAATCTGCGAATCCTAGCTACCGGCGGCGTTATTCAGGAAACTGGCAAAGATACATTAGCAACCATACCCGATGCGTTTCGACATGTTTTATTGAGAGATATATTTTTTTGCGGTGATGCAATTTCACTTGATGAAGAGTATTGGAAACTTTATCAAACAGCAAACAGTAAGGAAGCCGCATTAATTACACTTCTCGATGCCATTGCAAAAGGTGCTATTGTGGATGAGGAGCGATTGCATAATGAAATGCTGCATATTAACTCAACAATGCTTTGGAAGAAATTCGCATGGCTAAGCCCCGATAGATGTAAAAAAGTAATTGAGGAACAGCCGTCTCTCATTGAAGCACTCGCAGAGCCGGCCCTATACTATGTACCTGAAATCGCGATTCCTATGCTTTTGGAAAAATCAAAAGGTGATGATCGTCCTTTACATGCCAATCCGGAAGCACCGCTGAGAAAGTTAAGTGACTGGGTAACCCATTACTCATTCCAATTTGCATTCAAGATGA
>PLMV01000041.1 GCA_003141615.1 Syntrophaceae bacterium | reverse complement strand
GATCATGCTTATGCAATTACTGATTACAAATCACAGGGAGGATCATATTCCAAAGTTATATTCAGTGCTCTTGCCGATAGAGTAAATCTTAATTCGTTTTATGTTGCTGCTACCCGGGCTAAAGATGATTTTTATTTATTAACCGATGATGTTGATCAATTAACAAAACATGCTTCCAGACCCCAGGATAAAAAATCTACGCTTGATCATACGATCCAGAACGATGAAATAAAAAATGGAATAAATATTCATTCTAAAGTTGAAAAAGATATTGATGATTCTAAGCAGAATAAAGATTTATCCCGGATTGAAAAAGATGGATACGCCATAGAGCAAATGCCTCCCAACGATAATTCTTTTGAGAAAGGAATGGAAATTTAATAATCGCCTGTTTGAAGTTGGGGAGTAAAGAACTCAGGTAAGGGGTTAATGGAAGGGTACACGGGTTATTTTTGGAGACCCTACGCAGAAAATTTCTGCTCAAAGTTTAAAAACAGGACAAAAAAACGATTATTAGTATCTGATATAATTAAACATTAAGCTTTAAATATTATTTAAAGCAGCAAGGAAAATATAAGACAAATCAGTAATGTAAACATAAGGGTACGAGGTTTAAACATGGGAGAGGTTGTTGGAGCTAAGATAATCGGTGAGTTAAGGGCGAGAATGGATAAGGAGGCGGCAGAGAAAAAATGCTCACTGTCCGAATTAATCCGGCAAAAAATAATATTTGCCTATGAACAGGAAGAGAAAGAAAAAACAATCATAAATTTAAAAATAATAGAAGGCGATATTAAATCTTTAATGAATTTGCTCATCATGAATTCTGCTCTTATGGCTGAAGATATTCGTCAAGAAAAAGGTGTGGACGCTTGGGTGGAGATATTTAAAACCGCGAAGGAAATATTAGACGATTATAATAAAACAGGAAAGCTCGCTATATAGCATTGAGTATAATTATGGATAATAAACATAATAAAAAAGCATTTAAGGGATTTGAAACCTGGATCAGTTTTTTCCAAATGAATGTGAAAATGTTCAAGTGGATTTTGATTGCATCCGGCTTGTTAAGCGCAGGCGTTACATTATCAATTATTTTTAATTTAGGTGACAGTGATTTTTATTTTTTTAAGATACCTAACGACAGGTTTTGGCAGATAAGTGGTTGGTGTTTGGAAAATATGTGGTGGGGAATTATTAATAATACGATGAAAGTTTTTCGACCGGCATGGGATATTTTTTGGCAGGAGTTTTTTCAACTTCTGCCTCTTTATCTGGCAATATTTTTCATTATATTGACTACAATTACCATATTCACTCTTCATTATTTTAGAAAAAGATCCCTGAAACAAGAAGAGGATAAATATATCGATGGCGCCAAATTTATTTCTTTAAGCAAATTATTAAAGCTGTTGAGTGAAAAAGAGACGTCAATACCTATTGCCAATATTAAAACTCCCGTTGACGATGAGACGAAACATTTTTTTATTGTGGGAAGAACTGGGTCAGGTAAAACTCAAACTCTCAAAAGAGTCGTTACTCATTTACAAACTATCGGATCAAAAATTATTCTCTACGACAACAAGGGCGATTATATTCCGACAAATTACAATGAGGAGAGGGATATAATATTTAATCCTATTGATCAGAGGTCAACACGATGGACTATCTTTAATGATTGCACATCGAAAATGGATATTGAACAAGTTATCTGTCACGGCATGATCCCCGGATCGGGCGGAAGCAGAGATCCATTTTGGGCTAATGCTTCCAGGGAAGTATTTCGAGGAATATTGTACTATTGTTACCGCAATAGAATGTATTCCAATGAAAAAATATGGGACGTATTGTCATCGGGAGCAAGCAAAATTGTAAAAATATTAAATACCATTCCAGAAGGAAGAACCGGCAGAGAAATGATATTAGATTCATCTTCGAAGCAGACACAAGGTATTATGGCGATGCTTTTACAATATACCGCTATTTTAGAATTAATGGCTACGGAAGATGGTGGTTTTTCAATTAGAAAGTGGCTGCATGATCCGAAGCCCGGCACTTTATTTTTAGTTAATCACAGCAAAAGTAAAGACGTTTTAAAACCTATTTTAACATTACTCTTAGAAATGGCCAGCCACGAAGTATTATCAATGCCGGATGATTATGAGCGCAGAATATATTTTTTTCTGGATGAGTTTGGATCGCTGAATAATATGAGTTCGATAATAGAATTATTAACACGGGCACGATCAAAGGGCGCTTCTGTGTGGATTGGAACACAAGAGATTGGACAAATAGAAAAAGTTTATGGAAAAGAAAGCCGTCAGTCAATTGTAAATGGATGTGCATCTAAATTAATACTGTCTATTGCTGAGCCGGAAACGGCAAAATATTTTTCTGATGCGATAGGCCAGACTGAAGTATTAGAATCCAGTGAATCCATGTCTATGGGTCCTTCGGACGTAAGAGATGGACTTACTTTTACCCGAGCCTCAAAAACGAAGCCTTTAGTATTGCCATCTGTATTTCAGCAATTTCCGGATATGGAAGGGATATT
>PLMV01000167.1 GCA_003141615.1 Syntrophaceae bacterium | reverse complement strand
AAATTCAGTTAGTTCCATTTTGGAACTAACTGCCGAAGATGGAAAAAAATATTCCACTAAATTCTACAATCTCGACGCGATTATTTCCGTGGGCTATCGTGTCAATTCTACTCAAGCAACGCATTTCCGTATTTGGGCAACGGAAAGACTCAAAGAATATATCATCAAGGGATTTACGATGGATGATGAAAGGCTCAAAGATCCACGCGGTATTTTCGGCAAAGATTACTTTGAAGAACAACTGGCGCGGATACGGAATATAAGATCAAGCGAAAGGAGAATGTATCAGAAAATTACTGATATATATGCGGAGTGTAGCGCGGATTACTCCCCGGACAGCGACATAACCAAACAATTTTTTGCAACGGTGCAAAACAAGCTTCACTTCGCCATTACTGGAAAAACAGCTGCCGAGATAATACACTCAAGAGTAGGCAGTACTAAAACAAATATGGGGCTCACCGTTTGGAAAAATTCTCCAAAAGGCGCTATTCGGGAGTCGGATGTCGTAATTGCTAAAAACTATCTGAACGAAAGAGAGCTTGATCACTTGAACAGGATTGTAACCATGTACCTTGATTTTGCAGAAATGCAGGCCAAGCGCGGAGTTCTTATGCGTATGAGGGACTGGGTATTAAAATTGGATGCGTTTCTAAAGCTTAACGAGCGGGAGATATTACATAATTCCAGTCTTGTGAGTCACGAAGTGGCAGAAGCGTTAGCGCTTGAAGAATATGAAAAGTATCGTATTACTCAGGACAAAAACTTTGTTTCCGACTTTGATCGCGAAGTCCAAAAATTACTTACATCTACCAAGAAAAAGTTATGACCTATTGGAAGACAGGGAGACAGAGGGGGTCGCCCTTAAAATTGTAAGTTAATGGAAATTAAAGAAATAAACACAGGCACTGTTAACTTATAACCTTTCTCCTTTGAGAATCAGTTGGCGGTGGCCGGTTCACGGTAAAGATTAGAAGTGTTGAGTTCATGGAAAATATTGGGGACAACGGTTCTATTTAAAGTAAAAACTGGATTCCGGTTTTCACTGGAATGACGAAATAGAGATTGCCTCTGCGGCAATGACAAACGGGAAAAAAGTTAGGAATGAGGTCTCCCTTTTGTAAAGGGAGAGAAAGAGGGATTTTAAAACAGTTGTAATGATAAAAATCTCCCCTAACCCCTCTTTAAAAAAGAGGGGGAAAAGAAAAATTAATTGCGACACGATTTTATCCGGTAATTTATGGTTAAACTAATCCAACAATTTGCTTCCTGTTGCCGTGCGGCTGGACTGCGAATATCAACCTCGGAAGTTCTCGACAGCCTCAATCAGTTACAGTTGATAAACCCGACCGATGAGTTGCAATTCCGGTCGCTGCTTCGCGCCAATTTCGCTAAAAGCATGAAGGACGTGCAGCACTTTGACCGCCTCTATCATCTCTTCTTTCATGAAATGCGCATGGACACCGCTGACATGAAACAGGCCGCCTCTTATTCCGATACAATAAAAAAAGTGGCCAAATTTCTCAAACAGATGCCTCATGACAATCCTGTTTACGACGCCGTCGTGGACTTTCTGCAGGGAAATCCACTCGCACTTCTTCGGGAAATGCGCCGGATTCAGACGGAGGAAGAAGTGACAATGCTGCGGTTTAACCTGGGGCCTCTGGGCAACCGCCTCAATGTGATGCTTCAGATTAATAAAGCCGCCCATGCCGCCAGGGATCTGGTTGCGGAAAATTACGCGAAAACAGATTCAGTCGCGAGGCGCGATCTTACTGCCTATTTTGCGGAGCGCGTGGGTGCGGCGCGTTCCATTCTCATGTACGAGCCGCGTCCGGGAGATATTAACACTAAAAAAATTAACACGTACGAACAGAAGCTTAAAGGACTCGGGGAGAAGTCATTTTCTTCCTTTACCCGCGAGGAATTGGAAGAAATGCGCGAAGCGATTGATAAACTGGTGCGTAAGTTGAAAAACATTGTCAGCCGCCGTTATTCCGTTAGGAACAAGGGAAATCTCGACGTGAAAAAGACTCTGCGGGCGTCAGCCAAATACAACGGTGTTCCCTTGGATATAAAATATCGCCGCAAAACGAAACGCAAAAGCCTGATTGTTACGCTGTGTGATGTGTCCGGCTCCGTCTGGGCGGCGGCGCGCTTCATGCTGAATCTGCTGTATTCCCTTCAGGACTGCTTTGAAAAGGTTAACAGCTTTGTCTTTATTGACCACTTGTCGGAAGTAACTTCCATCTTCGAGGAACATGAGATTAACGAAGCGATTCGCCTGGTATTGGAGACATCAGATGTGCATTATGACGCGCCGACAGATTATGGCGAAACCCTGAGGAATTTTAAAAAAGACTATATGGACCTTCTGACCAAGAAGACAACTCTGATTATTGTCGGCGACGGCCGCTCCAATTATATGAATCCCGAAGACGCGATTCTCGGTCAAATGCGGGAACGCTGCCGGCGCGTGATCTGGCTCAATCCCGAACAGGAAAATCTCTGGGGCACGGGCGACAGTGAGATAAGGTCATATATGCATCATTGTCACGAGGTGCGTCAATGCCGAAATGTCAACCAATTATTTACTTTTATCGAGGAACTGGTATTATAAATGAATATGATTCCATCACGACAGTCATACAGTTGGATATCCCGTTTTGCCATTGAACATGTCGCTTCTCGCGCTGATCTCCAAACAGCGTGGGATTTTCCCCATGACATCTGGCAGAAAATGGGTGAGGCAGGCTTTTTTCAAATAGGAATCGCGCCGGAGTACGGCGGCAGCGGCGGCGGATTCCGGCAGCTTACTGAAGCGGGAGAAGTTTTCGTCCGCAGCGGTTATAATATGGGGCTGGCATTGTCGTGGCTGTGTCAGCAGAGTATCGCTATTTATCTGATCTCCGGTTTCGGTAATGAGAAACAACGAAAAAAAATCCTGCCGCTGATGGCCAAAGGCAAGTTAATCGCGTCTTTTGCCGTTTCCGAACCAAAACACGGAGCGCGTCCCAAATTACTGACATCCACGGCAGTTCCCGAAGGCAATTGCTACAAACTAAATGGAGAGAAAACTTACTTGACCAATGGGCCAGTGGCCGGACTTTTTATCGTTGTCGCGATAACAAGCGAAGATCAGCAGCAAAAAAAATTCAGCGCCTTTCTGGTGACGGATTCCAATGAGGGCGTGAGTGTCAGCCCGCAAATGAAAATAGACTTCCTGAAACCATCGCCGCACGGCGGAATTAAATTGCATGAATGCTGTGTGCCCGCCTCTTCCATGCTCGGCGAAAAGGACACTGCTTATACTAATATAGTCATTCCTTTCAGTGATGTGGAAAATATCGTCATGATGGGCGCCGCGGCAGGCGGCATGGGAGCTGAGCTTATGGACGTAATTCTGGAAATAAATGCGCGGCGTATTAACGAAAATAAGTCGCTGCAAAGCGAAGTGGGGGCGCTGGACTCTTTACTCGAGACAATGCGTGCCATTGCCCACGAGGCGGCGCAAAAACTTGATCAGCAGGATAATACCGCCGTACCGTTGACACTTATTTTTGATGAGCTTGCTGAGGGTTTTCAGTCAAGAATAACTGCCATGGTTAAGAAATGGGAACTCAAAACACCACAACGCTATAATATACTTCAGGCTGACCTTAACATTCTGGGACTGTTGAATAAGAAAAATATTCCCCGGAAACAAATGAAGCTCGGATCAGAACTTCTGCAGGGGGTGAAATAAATGTTGTAGGGCATGCGGCAAAAAATTGCCGATGGTAATATTCAATGCTTTTTTCGCATTCAGCAACAATCTTTGACAAATTTTCGGAAAATCGCTAAGAGATATTAACCGCGTTTCCTTCATGCATTCATAAGGATGATGATGTGTCAAAATCGCTCTATAAAAAAGTCGGCATAGCCACTTTAATAACCACGGCCTCTATTTTCCTCAGCCGCGTCACGGGACTTCTAAGGGAAATGGCTCTGGCTTACATAGGCGGTGCGACAGGCGATGTCGATGCCTATCAAATCGCCTTTGTAATCCCGGAGATTCTCAATCATATCGGGGCGGCCGGCTTTTTGTCCGTGACTTTCATACCCATATTCACTGAGTATCTTGTCAAGAAAGATGAAGCGGAAGGATGGCGGATATTTTCTCTGATCTGTAATGTATTCGGAGCTATTACACTTTTATTCGTTGTCGTTTCCTTCATCTTTGCCAAAGATTTTATCGGGCTGATTGTTCCGGGGGTGCATGATCCGGCAATCCTGGCAAAGGCGGTGCGGATGACAAGGATAATCATTCCCGCCCAGTTTTTCTTCTTTACCGGCTCTCTTTTCATGGCTGTCCAGTATACGAAGGAAAAATTCGCGATCCCGGCGTTAGCCCCGGTTGTCTATAATGTCACCATTATCGCCGGTGGAATAATATTGCATCCCTGGCTCGGCATCGAAGGCTTCTCCTGGGGGGTTCTTGCCGGTGCCTTTATCGGTCAATTTCTTATCCAGTTTTGGGGGGCAAAGAAATCTGGCATGCAGTATCATCCCGTGTTTGATATTTGCAATCCCCAGTTGCTGCGCTATGTAAAACTTACTTTGCCGCTGATCCTGGGTCTGACGATGACCTTTTCCACGGAGATTTTTTTCCGGATATTCGGTTCTTATCTGCCCCCGGGAAGCATTGCCAGTCTCAATTACGGCTTGCGGATAACATTAATGCTGGTGGCCCTGTTCGGACAGGCTGTGGGAACCGCTTCCTATCCGTTCCTGGCAAGGATGGCCAAGGAGCGGCAATTCGGCCAGATGAACAACCTCATCAACAGCACCCTGCGTTATCTAGCCTTGGTGATCCCCGTCTCTGCGCTGCTGATCGTCATCAGGCATGAGGTTGTGATGATCCTCTTTCAAAGGGGCAGGTTCGATGCGACGGCCACGGCATGGACTTCACAAGTTCTGGGCTTCCTCCTCGCGGGAGCGTTTTTCATAGCCGCGCAGAATGTTGTTGTCCGGGGATATTTTGCCATGGAGGACACGCTTTTCCCCGCGATTTTCAGCACCATCGCCGTAGCTGTCAGCGTACCGATTTATTATTACGGGATGCAGGCATTCGGCATAAATGGAATAGCTTTTGCCGTATCTGCATCTGTTGCCCTGCAGATAACAATTTTATATGTAATCTGGAACAGAAGGACTAAAAACTCAGGCAGCAGAGATGTGTATCTGTTTGTCGGCAAGATGACGTTTTTAAGCCTTGCCATCGGTCTGTTCCTCGAACTATGTAAGAAATATATTTTGTCTGCTATTAATGTTGCAACTTTTACCGGCAGTCTGGCGAGTTCATTAATCAACGGTTGCTTGTTTATCATAATCTTCCTGGCGGCGGGCAGGATGATGAAGATAAAAGAGATAGTCGACCTGCAAAACAAGGTAGCGGCAAAGTTGGGGAGAACACAAAATCAGGAATAATATTACGCCAGGGTCACATCCCTTGCGATAACCATTGACATACAATTGCGATTTACCTATACTTCCTTCCCGTGAAAACAAGTTCTTATCGAGAAAAGAAATGCTCTGAGGATGCCGGTTCGAGGCACGACAGTAAGATACGCGGGGCGGCCGGCCGCGGAGGAAGATCAAATTTTAAAATGCAAGGAGCGTGTTTTTATGAGGGTTGATGAAATTAAGAATGTTCTTATCGTGGGCAGCGGCACTATGGGCCAGCAGATCGGATTTCAATGCGCGCTTTACGATTGTAATGTGGTGCTGTACGATATAAAAAAAGAGATGCTGGAAAAGGCGATGGAAAGGATAAACAGAATCGCTTCAAGGATGACCAGAGAAGGCCGGATCACCCAGGAAAAGGCCGCAGAGGCCATAAACAGGATAAGAACTACCGTCGACATGGCCCAGGCCGCAAAGGACGCCGATATCGTGAGCGAATCGGTGCCGGAGGACCCCGAGCTTAAGGGAAAAGTTTTTGGGCAATTAAACGCGCTGTGTCCGGAGCGGACGATATTTACGACCAACACATCAACGCTTCTGCCTTCAATGTTTGCCCAGGCCACAGGAAGGCCGGAGAAATTTCTTGCTTACCACTTTCACGACATACGCATGACGAACGTGGTTGATGTCATGCCGCATCCCGGGACCTCTCCGGAATTCGTGGAACTGGTAAAAGAATTCGCCGAGAGGACCGGCCTGGCTCCTATCGTGCTCCATAAAGAGAGCGTAGGCTATGTCTTTAATTATATGTTCAGCGGTCTTTTCGAATCTGCCCTGACTCTTGCCTCCAATGATATTGCGTCTGTTGAAGACATAGACAGGGTCTGGATGG
This sequence comes from Syntrophaceae bacterium, assembly GCA_003141615.1. Taxonomy (GTDB): domain Bacteria; phylum Desulfobacterota; class Syntrophia; order Syntrophales; family Smithellaceae; genus Smithella. The sequence goes on along the minus strand of PLMV01000167.1, from coordinate 4,411 downwards.
GAATTATGCGAATGTTGATAGGACCGTTCGGTCTTATGGACAGCGTGGGCCTGGATACCGTATGGCACGTTACAAATTTCTGGGCGAAAAATACCGGGGACCCCGTGAAGATCAAGAACACGGAGTTCATAAAAAAATATGTCGACAGGGGCGAGCTTGGACAAAAGACCAGAAAGGGATTTTACACATACCCGAACCCGTCGTTTGCGTCTCCGGATTTTTTAGAGGGCATTAAATAATTTTATATATACATATAGCCTTATGAATTTTCTCGCACTGGATTTTGAAACAGCAAACTATTATCGCGACAGCGCTTGCGCTCTTGGTTTGGTCCGTGTTGAAAACGATAAGATTGTTGACAGAACATCATTTCTTATCCGGCCGCCCTATAAATATTTTGTGTTCACTTATATCCATGGAATTACATGGGAAGATGTTGAAGACGAACCAACATTTGAACAACATTGGAAATCAATAAAACCATTTTTTGAGGGAATTGATTTTGCGGTGGCGCATAATGCAATTTTTGATAGCAATGTCCTGCGTGCCTGTTGTGAAAGACATAAAATTATAGTACCGGAAGTTGATTTTCGGTGCACAATGAAACTTTCCCGGCAGGTATTTAATCTTTACCCGACCAATTTGCCTGCTGTTTGTAAAAAATTTAATATTACCTTGCGGCACCATGATGCCCTTTCCGACACTCTCGCCTGTGCAAAAATAATGATGGAGATTTTAAGAAAATCGAAAGCATAAAATAAAGGGGACAGGCACATTTAATTTTAAAACGGAACTGGCGGGAATAATGCGCATCTTCAAATTGGCAAAGAAATAATTATATGTTATGAATCCAATAAANNATGACTACGCCAATCGTATCTATTGTCGGTAAATCCAACTCCGGCAAAACAACTTTATTGGAGAAACTAATTCCCGAATTGGTAAAAAGGGGATATCGCGTAGCTACAATCAAACACAATGTTCATGGATTTGACATAGATCATGAAGGCAAGGATAGCTGGCGGCATAAAAAAGCCGGCGCCAGCACAACGGTGATTTTATCCGCCTCCCGGGTAGCTTTGATTGAAGACCTCGACCATGATCATTCGTTGGACGAAATAAGGGATAAATATATTAAAAGCGCGGATATAATTCTTGCCGAAGGTTTCAAAGGCAATCCTTTTCCAAAAATTGAAGTTTTCCGTTCTGAGCTAAAGCGTGATTTATTATGCAATAAAGAAGATAATTTGCTGGCCGTCGCTTCAGATATCAAGCTGGATATCGGCGTTCCTTGTTTCGATATCAACGACGCTCAACGTCTCGTTGATTTAATTGAAAATAAATTTTTAAAATAGTTATCCCTAATCAGAAATACAAACCTGCATATCACGCTTTTACGAATGTTCATCCGATTGATGTGTACTTCCCACACTATTCTTTCGCGCCTCAAAGATAAGGATTTGAGATATTAATGTGCATAAGCGGTCCACTTGACATAATATAAAAATAAGCGCATATTATCAGTCAGATTGATTCATATGACTATGATTAAGAACCATCAAGCGATCATGGCAGTCAGTGGTTAACTTTTCAACCTCACAGATTTCGTTGCCAGCATAAAAAGTACAAAGAGATAAATGTATGGAAAAAAATACTCCATCTAACATCATCAATCCGCAATCACTCCGCGTATTAATAGTTGAGGATTCGGAAGACGATGCGTTGCTGGTTCTCCGGGCGCTGAAAAAAGGCGGCTACAATCCGTTGTATGAACGAGTGGAAACCTCCGCCGCCATGAAAAAAGCCCTCAAAGAAAAGCAATGGGACATCATCCTTTGCGATTATAAAATGCCGAAATTCAGCGGAAAGCAAGCCATTGCCCTGCTAAAGGAAACAAATATCGATATTCCTCTTATCATCGTATCCGGTACCGTCGGTGAGGAGACGGCTATTGAGTGCATGCGCTCAGGCGCTCATGATTATGTCATGAAGGATAGCTTATCGCGTCTCTGTCCTGCCATAGCCAGAGAATTAGAAGAGACGAAAGTTAGAAAAAAGCAACAGCAGGCCGATGAGGCGCTTAAGAAAAGCGAGGAAAACTTCCGCCTTTCCCTTGATGATTCCCCTCTGGGAGTCCGCATTGTGAGCACGGAAGGCGAGACAATTTATGCCAACCAGGTGGTGCTGGATATCTACGGCTACGACAGCATTGATGAGATAAACAGAACACCCATAAAGGAGCGCTATACGCCGCAGAGCTATGCCGGTTATAAGATTAGAAAGGAAAAAAGAGAGCGGGGCGAGCTTGGCCCGCCTGAATATGAAATAAGTATTGTGCGGAAAAACGGCGAAGTCCGCCATCTCCAGGCTTTCCGCAAGGAAATCTTGTGGAATGGTGTAAAAAAGGCTCAGATCATCTATCAGGATATCACTGAACGCAAACGAGTCGAAGATAATCTGCGTCAGAGTGAGGAGAAATATCGATCCATTCTTGAAAATATCGAAGATGGTTATTACGAAGTAGATCTTGCCGGTAACTTCACCTTTTTCAACGCTTCAATGTGCCGAATCCTTGGATATTCCCCAGAAGAAATGATGGGCATGAATAACCGTCAGTTTACAGACAAAGAGAACGCAAAAAAACTTTTTAAAACGTTTAATGAAGTTTACAGAACAGGGGAATCCACCAAAGGATTCGATTGGCAGATTATAAGAAAAGATGGGACCAAAAAACACATTGAAGTATCTGTATCTCTACAAAGAAATTCATCAGACAAACCAATTGGATTTCGGGGTATTGCTCGGGACATCACCGAGCGCAAGCAGGCGGAGGAGGCACTGCAGGAGAGCGAAAAATACTTTAAGGAGATTACAGAAAACTCTTCAGACATCATTATCATTACGGATAAAAACGGAAACATAAAATATTGCAGCCGCTCTATCGAGCGTTTTACCGGATACAAGCCTGATGAACTAATCGGTAGAGTTGCGCTCACGCTTATTCATCCGGATGACAAAAAACGTGCTGTCGGTGATTTCGGCAAGGCTATTCTGGCAAAAGATTCCGCGATCCCCAATGCATTCCGCATACTGCATAAAGATGGCTCGGAACGTTATTTTGAGGGGCTGGGGAAAAATCTTTTAGATAATCCAGATGTTGCAGGTTTTATCATGAATATCCATGATATAACCGAGCGCAAGCAGGCGGATGAGTCGCTGCAGAAGAGCGAGGATCGGTATCGGACATTGGTGGAAAATGCAAGTGATATCGTCTTTAGGACGGACGATACAGGACACTTCACCTTTGTAAATCCGGCGGTGCTGCGTGTTACAGGATACGGGAAAGAGGAGATTATTGGAAAGCATTATCGGAAATTAATCCACCCAGACATGCTTGACGAAGTCATGAAGCTCTTCGTGAGTCAATTGGAAAATCTGGTTCAAAATGCGTACTATGAATTCCGCACTCTCACGAAAGATGGCCAGGAAATATGGATTGGGCAAAATACGCAGTTGATTGTTGAAGATGGCCATGTGGTTGGATTCCAGGCAGTGGCCCGCGACATCACCGAACGCAAACAGGCGGAGGAGGCGTTACGAGAATCGGAACGCAAGTATAAAAGTTTGATAGATAACTTCCAGGACATCATTTTAACTATTAACCTGGAAGGCAAGATCACTTTTGCAAGCCAAAGCATAAAGGAAAAACTCGGCTATGAGAGCGCGGAAACTATCAACATGAGCATCCTCGATTTTGTCCAGGAAGAAGATCATCAAAGGGTTCTGGAAAGCTTACAGAAAGGAATGAAGGGGGAAAAGATCAAAGGCTTTCAAACACAAGTAATAACGAAATCGGGAGAAAGGTTGTTTTTTGAGAGTTCCTTTTCAAGAGTTTATAAAGATGGAGCAGTGGTCGGTGCCCAGGCTATAATCAAAGACATCACCGAGAGCAAGCGGGCGACGGAGGATTTGAAGGAAAGTGAAAAAAAATATCGCCTGCTGGCCGATAATATCGATGACGTCATTTTCGTTTTGGATATGAATTTGAATTACACCTATATCAGCCCATCGGTAAAAATATTGACGGGATATGAACAGGAAGAGTGGTTGAACCTACGAGTTTCTGAGACGATGACACCCTCCTCATGGGATCTGGCCACGAAGAAACTATCCTTTGAAATTGAAAAATCCGAACAAGGAGAGATTACTAAACTCCAAATTCTTCAGTTGGAAATGAGACGAAAAGATGGGAGCACCGTTTGGACAGAGGTAAAGGTTTCCTTTGTCAGAAATGAAAATCAGCGGCCAGTTGGCATTATTGGTGTAAGCCGTGATATCACCGAGCGCAGGAAAATGGAAGAAACTCTGCGCCAAAGTGAGGAGAGATACCGGACTATACTTGATGAGATGG
>PLMV01000050.1 GCA_003141615.1 Syntrophaceae bacterium | reverse complement strand
AGAGCTTCAATTACAAAACGGTTGACAAAATTAATTAAGAGTTATATTTACTATCATATAAATATATAAACATCTAAATTAAACCAAGAGGGCAAATTTTATGCCGGAAAAATCAAGCAAAAAAAACCGCGATAAAGATGTGGAGCATATATCTGCCGCGTTTAAAGCTTTATCCAATGAAACTCGTTTGGCGGTTTTTGAGAATATAAGGCTTTGCAAGGCGCAGGCAATGCTGAATAAAGATAATCAGCCTTCCGTATGTAACGTTGCAAGCAATATTAATATTTCTCTTTCCACAATTTCCCATCATATCAAAGAACTTCGTAATGCCGGTCTCGTCAGGTGTGAAAGAAAAGGCCAGACAATTCTTTGAATGCCTGTAGATGAAACCATCAGGATGATGGTTGAATATCTCACAGGTGATAAGAAGCTTTAAAGAAGCTATTTGCTGTCAAATATCTCGCGAATATATCCTTTCCGGCTTAACATTCGATAAATCGTAAATATTCAAACTTTAAAGAGATATAGGTTTTTTTGTATTTCTATAAAAATATCCTTGACAAAAGAATAACGGATATTATATTTAGATATATATCGAAATATAGATATATAGAAATATAAAACAAGGAGGATATTTTATGTCTACAAAAGAAGAAGCGATTAAAAGTAAGGGTTTTGAGTTCTGTCATTCCTTTATGGGTAAATGTTTTAATCCCGGATCGGCAGAAGAAAAGGCGGGAAAGTTTGATTTCAAAAGCTGTGAAGAAATGATGAAAAAGTTCTGCGGCGCAAAAGATGGGAAATTTGATTTTGAGGCATGCCGGTCGAAAATTGAACAGTGTTGTAAGGGAACGAATGAAAAATCAAATGACAAAGAAAACAATTAATTAAAACGTAAATGATTTAACAACAAGGTGGAGGTAGAGACATGCCGGGTAATCATAATTCAAGTGAGTCAATGAGTAAAAGATCTCACTGTTATGGGATGTGTGGAGGAAGAAGCAGCCGCGTCTTCTGGGGAATATTCTTTATCGTAGTTGGACTTTTCTGGTTAGGGAAAGAAGCGAACTGGTTTTCATCTGAATTAATGACGCTGTTTTGGTCGCTTGTGTTCATTCTGGCAGGTATTTGGTTTATTGCAGCAGCATTGACAAATAAAAGGTATCATCATCAAAATGAATAAAATTTATGATGATTAAAATCAAGAGAAGCGTTATTGTGAAACTCCAATTCCGAAAGAGAAGCGGATAACCTAATAACCTAAAGGTCACGAGAGGTCACACGTCGGAATTGGTAAGTTAATGAGACCCAAACTTTAGAAACAAAGTGCAGAACCTAAAGGTCATCTACGACTGAAGCTTGCAGGTCGAATTATCCCGCGAAGCGGAGGGTACAATACCACGCAGCTTGCTGCGTAATGTTTCCAAAGCTTGCTTTGGGGTTCATACCCGTGATTATCCCGTAGTGGTTAACTGCCGGCAATGCCATCACTTAATCTCGGCATTACCGGCAGTGGCAAAGGAGCATCATATGAGTTTTCTGATTAAAACCTTAAATCCCGATTTCATTAAGAACCATACTAAAATTGTCATACTAATCTGGATTCTCTTTATACTTGGACAAGTATCGGGAATCACGCTTGTGCTCTTCCTTTTTCTGGGCTCATTTACCATAATTGATCTTCGCCTGAGCGCTAGAGATGCATTACTGATAGACGCTTTTTATCGATTATATTTTTCCTGCAACACAGTATAATGGTTCGCAGAGGCTTCAAACAATGGCTGGGGAAATACATGCCGGATGTATATCATAGTGCCTTCTATGGATTAACCTCAATCATCGCCTTGCTAATTGTATTGGTTTTCTGGCAGAAATCTCTTATTCTCATAGCCAGTGCTGATGGGATTATTTTCTGGCTCCTTCGCGGTTTATTTTTCCTTTGCCTGGCGGGATTTTTCTGGGGAGTGAAATCGCTTGGTTCATTCGACGCGCTAGGCGTCAAGCCCCTCATGCGTTATATCAGCAATAGACCGGATAAACCGCAACAGATAATTGCGAAAGGCGCATATCAATGGTCGCGGCATCCGCTGTATCTATTCTTGATAGTTTTAATCTCTATGGGTTAAATTCCCCGTCGCTTGCGATGAAGAAGAAATTATAATCCAACAAGATACCCCGCTGCTTGCGGCGGGGAGTTTCATTCTGGTCGTGTCCTGTGCTCACTCTGGATAGGCTGATATTCAATATCATGTGGACTTTCTGGATTGTTATCGGCACGTATCTTGAGGATCGAGATCTTCATCGCGAATTCGGAAGACAATACCTTGAATACAGCTCGCGGGTGCCGATGCTCATTCCTTATAGGATTCCGGGAAATAAACCTGTTTGATAAAAATTAAGTTTCATGACCCTCGAATCACGTTGAATTACTTAGAAAACTCTCACTTGCTTCTATTTCGAATCCTTGATGTTCATTATGATCTGTGCGGCGAAAACTTTATTGCCATCGGTATCATATAAATCCACCGGAATGGTAAGTCTGCCCGGTGTTGTCCAGTCAATGCCTGATCCCTCCGCTATAGCTTTCAAGTCTGTTTTCGCTTTGGCCAGGTATTGTACATTCATGGCACTGGGAATCCAGCGCTTTCCCTCGGGAAGAGATATTTCGGTTAACATTCCGCCCGCAAGTTCTGCCACATTGCACATGGCGGCGGCATGGATCGATCCCAGATGATTTTGAATTTCCTTTCGATTCTTGATGCAAACCTCCACATAACCCGGTCTCATATCTACAAACTGCGGATCGATGGTGCTAAAGTAAGGGGCAAGCTCACAAACAAGTTTACCGTATTTTTCATTCCCGACAGATTTATATGTCTCATATGCAATACTCATAATTTCCTCCTATTGATTTGTTTACAGGCATAGCCAGTTGTAATTTTACACACCAAATCCCATTTTTTCATTCCCCCTTAGCAATCGAAATAATTGAATCCAGAAAGCGGATCACCGTATCGATTTCTTCATCGCTGAATCCCTGGGCCAACATTAAATTCAGCTCTTTCGCCACAGGAATGGCCTTTTGTCCTATGGATTTTGCCTTATTCGTTAAATGTATACGATAGGATCGCCCATCGACGGAACAAGATTCCCGGGTCAATAAACCACCCTTTTCCATACGGACAACAAGCGTGGTAATGGCAGAGTTGTTCAACCCCAGCCCAGCGCTGATTTCCTTCAGCATGCAGCCGTCGTGCTCGAGCAGAAAAAACACCGCGCCAAGCTGCACGGTTTTAATACCCAGAGCGCTTGCCAATTCAGCGTCCACCAGTTTGGTGAGCAGATGCTGCGCCTGATTCAACTTGTAATATAGTCTTTGATCAGCCATGTCTTACTTCCATATATTACATATGTGAAGCATTATATTTCACATGCGTAATATATTGTCAAGAAAAATTCCATATGATAGAGAATCGGATAAATAGTAGAGAATAGGGCCGCATAGCGGCAATTGTTAAGGGTAGGGATGCGACTCTGTTTCCCGCTTGGTTATTTACGGGCTATTGTCAAGAAAAAACTAGTATGGTGTCTCCGGAGTTCCATTTTCTACAATCGTATTTCTCATTCAGTGATAAAATATTGGACTTCTTTTATAAAAGAATATGATGATATCTTTCCATCTTTTGTGCGAATCTTTACGATGTCAGCACTCATAAAGATTATTTGTCCTTCAATGACATTCCCATCCTGCAAAACAATTCCCTTTATTCCTTTATAGCGCTGGTCTGCGACAATGGCAGGCGCTTGAGATTCCCCTGTAGATTTCAGTGTGACTTCCTCTGTAGATTTCGGCGTGACTTCCTCCTCGCGCTTTTCCTCTTGAATAAGATAGAGCGGAATCTTGATCATCTGGTCGGGATAGATCCAGTGAGGATTTGCTATCCAGGAATTTTCTTTCCATATCCTGGGCCACATGAAGGGATCGTTCAATTCCTTCTTAGAGATATCCCAAAGGGTATCTCCCTTTATTACTTTATATTCCTTTATTTCCTGTGTCTCTGCAAAAGTGATCAAGGGTAAAAGCAGAAATACTATGAGTGCATATTTTATTATTCTGGTTTTCGGCATGCTTGTTCTCCTTCGTTTTTTTTGCCTTGGCTTAAAGGTAACCGAAATGATCAAAACTGTTAAGAATATGGATAATTGATAAGAGCCTCCTATTCCACGGTGGGAATAATATATGAAGAAATATGTTATCTGTCAATGAAATCTTGGCCACAAAACGTGAGGCAATGTTGATGTTTCGGGTCTGCTATTTATTCTAAAACCATACCCTACTGAAGGGATGAATTCGGTAGCGAGCGCGTACCCCGCGCAGCTTGCTGAGGGGTACGCGAGCGAATACTGAATGATATATTTTCCCCGTTTTTTTCCGCTGCATTACTGATTTTGTTTCGCTTTAGCATCCTCTTCTTCCCGTAAAATCTTGCGCAGGATTTTACCGACTGCGGATTTGGGAATCGAATCGCGAAATTCAACCAGTTTAGGCACCTTGTAGGGCGCCAGTTTTTCCTTGCAGAACTTGATAATTTCTTCTTCCGTACATTTTTCTCCGGGTTTCAAAACGACAAAAGCCTTGACCGTTTCACCCCGGTATTTGTCTTTGACGCCCAGAGACACGGCTTCGGCGACCTTGGGATGCTGGAAGAGGACTTCATCAATGTCGCGCGGATAGATGTTGAATCCGCCGGCGATAATCATGTCCTTTTTGCGGTCGACGATAAAGATATAGCCGTCTTCATCCCTGGTGGCAATGTCTCCCGTATAGAGCCAGCCGTCTTTAAGCTGTCCCGCCGTCTCGCCGGGATTGTTCCAGTAACCCTGCATGATCAACGGTCCCTTCATGATGATTTCACCCGGTTGACCATCGGGGACATCAGTTTCCCCGTTATCGACATCCACCAGCCGCACATCATTATCCGGGAAGGGAATACCGATACTGCCCACTTTCTTTAGCCCCAAAACAGGGTTGGATATACCCAGCGAGGTGGATTCAGAAAGACCATAGCCTTCGCTGAAATAAATTCCCATGTCCTTGACCTGTTCGATAAGTTCCACGGGCATTGGCGCCCCGCCTGAGTTCAACAGGCCTAATTTTTTGCCCAGATTCAGTTCCGCTGATTTAGGATGGTTGATCAGAGCGGTAATCAGTGTTGGAACTGTAGGGAAAAAGGTAATCTGCTCAAATTTGGCGAGGAGCTCCATCATCTCGTCTATATTGAAGCGGGGAACCTGGATTTGAGTCGCGCAACTGAACATAGCCCAGTTCATCACGACAATATTGCCGTAAACATGGAAGTAAGGCAATATAGCCATGACATTGCGTTTTTCATGGGCAGTGAGAGAGATTGTGGGGTTTCCCCACAGCGCGCACTGCATTGTAGCCGCCACAATGTTGGCGTGGGTAAGAACGGCGCCTTTGGGGATTCCGGTTGTGCCGCCGGTAAATTGAATCATGGCGGGGTCTTCCGGATTAACCGGAACCTTCGAACGTTTGGGATTCGGGTACTTGGCGATGAGTTCCGAAAAGTGATGCCAGCCAGCCTCCAGATCAAGGCTTTTGGAAGTGCTTACGGGAAATCCTTTGATATAGTCCGTGATTCCGGTGGCGATCACTCTGGGAATATTGACTTCTTTACAAAGTGTGCGAATGGCCGGAAGAGCCATGTCAAAGGTGACAAGAGACGTCATACCCGAAGTATTGGCCATCAGCTTCAGCTCGTCAGGAGTATATAAAGGATTGAGGTTGACGACAATTCCCCCGATAGACAGGATTGCGAAATAAGCAATCATATATTGAGGGCAATTGGGCAGGTGTACTCCCACCCGGTCTCCCTTCTGGATACCGAGGCCGGCCAGAGCATTGGCAAAGCGTCTGGATTCCTGCCGCAGCTCGTAAAAAGTCATCTCGCTGCCGAAATAAATCAGGGCAGCTTTGTCTGGATAAGCTCCCGTGGGAAGATCAAGCAACTCATGAGCCACCAGACGTGGATAACGGATAGTTGTTGGTACGTTGTAATCATAGTGACGATGCCAGGGTTTTTCTATCATTTTTCCCCTCCTGAATAAGTGAAGTGATTTGCAACAGTGGAGCCTCCTCCGGCAGGAGCTGGAGGCTCCCTATAATAATGAGACCCAAGCTTTAGAAACAAAGTGCATAACCTAAAGGTCATCTGCGACTGAAGCTTGTAGGTCGAATTATCCCGCGAAGCAGAGGATAACGCGACCTCCCGCGGGTGCAGCCTGCCCTCGACCTGATCGGGGGGCGCATTCCTCCACCGGCTGAAGCCGGGGGATTCCAAACCGCGGGATTGACCATCTGCCCATCGCTGGGATATTAGGGACAGCTGTTCCTAATTACGTACCAAGATAATTTTTATCTGAATATTCCTTTAACCAAGATAGATACTGTTTGTAGTCATTATGAGTTTTGAAAACACGCTGCCGGTAATTGCCACGTTGTGTGACATGATGGGGATAATCTGTCGCCGTTATTCTAGCAACTCTGGACATGGATGATTAATAACACTATCCAAATCCGAAAGTCAATAAATATAAAAATTTCACGCTGTGGTCTCTGCCACAGCCTTCCCTTTAGGAAGGTTTGGAAACCTTAGGTTTCCAAGATTATAAAAAACTATTCCTTATTTCGCCCTGCGGTCTCTGCCGCAGGGGAATAAACAATAGGGCGCTGTTGTCCCTAATTAAAAAGCGAGCGAATACTGAATGATATATTGTTCCTTAAGAATCGAAGACTCTCCGCGGCTTGCCGCGTAGAGTTTCAATTACAAATCAGGAATAGGGACGCATAGTTTTTAATGAAGCAGAAATAGATTTATTAGTTGCAGGAAAAAATTATTTCGATAGTAAATATTTTCGTAAAAAAAAGATATTTTTAAGAGATCGCATATTTTCTTAAAAATACTGATGTACATAGTGCTTTTTGAAACGTTGTTTTTCTTAGCTTCTCAATTCACACAACATTTTAAATAGTAACCTGAATTTATCGACGTGATTCGGATTGATTTGTGATAAACAAGAATGTATAGTTAGACATGCATGTGGTTAAAATAAAAACAGGAGGTGGTTAATGAACAAAACTGATTTGATCGAAGAAGTGGCAAAAGTTACGTGTAGCAAGAAAGAAGCAGTGGCGGCAGTAGACGCAACACTGGCAGCAATTAAGAAAGCACTCAAAAAAGGTAATGCTGTTACACTTGTGGGCTTTGGAACATTTCGTGTGAGCAAGAGAAAAGCCCGCACCGGCAGGAACCCCCAAACGGGCAAGGCCATTAAAATAGCCGCAAAGAAGGTTCCTGTATTTAAAGCCGGGAAAGGTTTGAAAGACGCAGTAAAGTAAATCTATAATGTGCATTATCAAGGTATGCTTACGGAGCCGCCTCTTCTTATAAGGGGGTGGCTCTTTCTTCCTGTAATCCTCAAATCGTCAGTCTTGATATTCATACAATCTTTCAATCTGTAATAAACACAATGGATACAAATTTTCTTCAAAGGGTTAGCGAAACAGTTGTTACATGGCGGGTACCACACCGTTTACTGCGGGCGAGACCCAGCCCTTCGGCAGCTTGAGGTTATGGCACTGGTTACACATCAGTACGGACTTTCCATGCGTCACGTGGCAGCGATAGCACTCCTGCCTGCCATGACGCGGGTCATGCAGGTTGTAGGGCGCTATGCCGCCATAGTCTTTTGTCGCCTTGATAATCTTGGCCTCATCGTGGCAACCCGATGCCAGGCAGGAGAGGCGCGTTCCCAGCACCCACCGTGTTAACGGATACTCGTAGTTGCCCGTCACCCAGTGAACCGCTTCAGTCGCCTGCTGTTTGATCTTTGCCTCGTGACAGTCTAGACAACTCATTGCTTTTTCTCCTGTCTTTGGCGGGGTAGTCGTAAGCGTCATATTTCCACTATGCAGGAGCGTCTTTCCTGTTGCATGCGGGGTAATCATGAGCGTCTGATCGCCGCTTTTGTAGCCGTCGACGTAGCTCTTCATCGGTGTGTGACAGACAGCGCAGAAGCCAGGTGTCTTGTGCCAGACAAAACCGCCGGCCCCAAGGATGACCAGTACAACCAATACGACCAGTCCAACTCCTGCCGCGCCGAGAGTGAGCCATGTTTTGCGGGGTAACTTCTTCGCCTTTTCCGTGCTCACATCAGTCATGACTTTCTTACCTCCTTAAAGTCGCTGCCTTCGTCAAGCGTGTTCATGCGCGGCGCAGCATGTGTTTATAAGGTCGTGCGGTGCTGCGCTTGTGTGATCGTCACAGCTTCGCGACATACTTTCCGGCGATATAGCCGAAGGTATAGCAACGGCCCAGTGACAGACCGAAAACGGTAAGCGGATAGTCAACGCCGCCGTAAAAGCCGCCGCCGAGGTTACCGATTGCGTACAGGCCCTTGATTGACTTTCCGTCGGCATTGAGACACTGATGGTTTTCGCCAACGAGCAGACCGGAACAGATCGTCGACAGACGAACTGTGCGATGGATGCCATAGAACGGCGGCGTGTCGACCGGATACAGCCGGTCAGCGGGCTTGCCAAAGTCGGTGTCCTTGCCTGAGGCAACAATTTCGTTGTAGCGCTTGACGGTCGCAACGAAAGTCGCGGGGGCAACCTTGATCTTTTTAGCGAGTTCCTCGAGCGTGTCTGCCTTGTGCGTATTGATGAACGTTTCAAACACACCCTTGTGCGGGCCGGGTTCATCGGGCATGTAGTTTTTCAATCCCTCCGGCGGAATCAGCTTGCCCGGCCAGGTTGCGGCCTGCTTCATGTAGTTCGAGTCGAAGATCTGCGAATACTGTCCGGTGTTCTCAGCCTGACGTAGGTAGTTGTTGAGCACCGACATCTCAACGGTTTCGTTTACGAACCGCTTGCCATTCTGATCGACGGCGAGGAACGGCATGTCGCACATGGAAGCCGGACCGGCGTCAAAGTCATGCAGCATCTTGGTATGACCTATGGGCTCGATTACTCCGCCCGCCCAATAGCCCATGATGAAGCCGTCGCCTGTCCTGTTCAACTGCTTGCGGCCGAAATTCTTGACGTCGGGAATGAAGTAGTCGCACATCGCCTTGTTGTTCTGATAGTCACCGCTCGCCAGGATGACGCCCTTCTTCGCGACGAACTTCGTGTATTTGCCATCCTCGCTCTTGCCGATCACACCCGTGACTTCGCCGGATTTTTCCTGAACCAGCTGAACAGCGGGCATGCTAAAGAAGAACTTGACGCCGGCCTTCTCGGCCGTCTTAGCCAAGGCGCGCATTCCATCACCCGTGGTGTAAGGTTTCGGTCCGAAGAACGACGT
>PLMV01000193.1:15073-17331 GCA_003141615.1 Syntrophaceae bacterium | reverse complement strand
GAATTATACCCAAAAAGATTAAAGGTGTCTCATTTATATCTGAAAAAAAAATTTTGTCAAGCCCTTTATAAATTTAGATTTTTTTATCTGAATAAATCTTCTTTTTCTTCTTCGTTCATGCCGCCGGCATTTTCTTTGGGCGTGGCACCTTCCAGAAAGGCTTCGTTAATAGTCCCTGATCCGTTAGCCGGTTGTCCTGTTTTGGGATTAACCTTGACAAACACAATCCCTTCCGGTGTGGGAAAAGATTCCACCGGTGTGTTTTGCAAAAACTTTTCCATAAAATAAAGCCAAATAGGGGCCGCCGCTTTTCCGCCTACTTCTTGATTTCCCAAAGAGGCTTCCTGATCAAAACCTACCCAGACTCCTGTAATCAGAGAAGGAGTGGCACCGATAAACCAGGCATCACGAGTGTCATTTGTCGTTCCAGTCTTTGCGGCAACAGGCCTTCCTATGCTTTTAACCCGCGTGCCGGTGCCGCTTATCACAACATCCTGCATAACATAAGTAGTTATGAAAGCTATGCGGGGATCAATAACCTGTTCCGACTGAACTTTAGTTTCTTCAAAAACATTACCCGTGCGATCAACAATTTTTTTAATGAAATAAGGCGTTACTTTTTTACCTTGATCAGCCAAAACACCATACGCTTGGACGAGTTCCTGCAGCGTTACGCCCGATACCCCTAACGCCAATGATAATGTCCGTACCAGAGGCGAAGTAATCCCCATGTTCATGGCGTATGATACCGCGTAATCCACACCAATTTCCTGCAAAATTTTAATGGTCACAATATTGCGCGAATGTACAAGCGCAGTTCTCATGGTAATCGGTCCCAGGAATTTTTCATCAAAATTTTTCGGTTTCCAGATACCACCTTCCTGGCTTGGATCTTCTAAAGAAATAGGGGAATCAACAAATCGCGACGACGGATTCAAACCCTTATCGAAAGCTGCCGTGTAGATTAGTGGTTTAAAAGCAGAGCCAGGCTGCCTGCGGGATTGCGTTGCACGGTTGAATTCGCTTTTATTGAAATCACGGCCCCCGACCATCGCGCGAATAGCGCCTGTTTTCACATCCATGCAAAAGAGCGCTCCTTGAACAAGCCCGCGCTGATATTTTTGCCTGTCTTCCAATTCCGCCAAACCTTTTTCCACAGCGTCACGCGCGTATTTTTGCGCAGACAAATTCAAAGTCGTATAGATCGAAAGACCTTCCTTGTAAAGAACGTCCGCGCCATATTTTTCCTGCACATAGCGGCGAACTGTTTCGACAAAATATGCGGCAACTTTATCTTTGGGTTTGATCGGCCGTAATTTCAATGGAGCGGCAGATGCTTTTGCCAGTTCTTCCTTCGATATGTAACCGTCTTCCATCATGCGCGTAAGAACGTAAATTTGTCTTTGTTTGGCTTTTTCATAATGAAGAAATGGAGAATAGTTGCTGGGAGCTTTAGGTAAACCGGCCAGCATAGCCGCCTCCGGCAGTTTCAGATCCTTGGCGCTTTTGCCGAAGTAACCTAATGCTGCCGATTCTATTCCGTAAGTGCCGTGCCCCAGATAAATCTGGTTTAAATATAAATTTAGAATTTCATCTTTACTCAGGTATTTATCAATTTTGTAAGCAAGAATAGCTTCCTTAATTTTACGCGTGATTTTTTTTTCAGGCGAAAGGTACATCATCTTGGCTACCTGCTGCGTAATGGTACTGCCGCCCTGGACGATATGCCCCGCTTCAAAATTTTTAAATACCGCTCGAAAAATGCTTTGTATATCCAGACCCTGATGCTGATAGAAGCGTGAGTCTTCTGCAGCGACAAAAGCATAAAGGACTATCTTCGGAACTTCGGCAATCCTTACAAGTTTTCTGTCTTCCAGAAAAAACTCATCGATGAGTTCGTTGTTGTCATCATAAACACGGGAGGCGATGCTCGGGCGATAATCTTTGAGCGCGTCAATACCCGGCAAATCCAGGGTTAAGGCATAGTAGGTAACAGTTCCACCAACTGTCACCAGCAAGACAAAAACGATTAACGCCAGAAAAAAAGTAAGAAGCGTGGAAAGTTTCTGAACTTCCCCTTCATTTTTATTATTTGATCTTTTACGGCGTATCGGCATAATTTTTACCAGCTATTATTCATTATTTTCGGGAGCTACTTTTTTCTTTTCGGCAAATTTTACCACAAATATACTCACTTCATACAAAAACATCAAGGGTATTGCCATTAATATTTGACTTAAAGCGTCAGGCGACGGGGT
>PLMV01000193.1:0-15030 GCA_003141615.1 Syntrophaceae bacterium | reverse complement strand
ATAATCACTGAACGAGATCATTGCCTGCAAATATTTATTATTGAAACTGACAAAAAATTCAAAGGCCGGAGGCAGGGCAATAAAATATCCAAACAAGACGCCGCTGACGAAAAGTAAAGTGGAGAAAAAAACAAAAGGCAGCACATATTTTTTCTCTTTGGAATGCAGAGCCGGCGCAATAAATTTCCATATTTGATATAAGATAAAAGGACAAGTAATTATTAGCGAAGCAAAAAACGCCAGCTTCATATAAACAAAGAATGCTTCAGTTAATCCGGTATAAATCAGATAACTGTTTTTGGGCAGAACCCTGGTAAGGGGCCGGGTAACGATATCAAAAATCCAGTCCTTGAAATAATAGCAGCCTCCAAAACAAATGCCTACCGCGATTAAAGAACGGGTGAGCCTTTTGCGCAGCTCTATTAAATGTCCAGTCAGAGACATTTTGTGATCTTCGTTAGTTTCCGTTGTTTCCATATTTTGAAACTTTGCCTGTCTTCAGCTTTAAAATGTAGGGGAAATTATTTTAAAATTTATTGTTTGGGGGAAATTTTATCAGATGAACCGGTTTTTGTTTCTTCGGCATCGGGCTTCTTCATTAAAAGAGAATCCTTCCAGCCGTCATCGTTCTTCGGCTTTTCATCGTCTTTCAAGGCTTCTTTGAAATCTTCGGTTATTCCTTCGGTTGCTTTTTTTAATTCGCTGAAACCTTTACCTAAAGTTTTGGCCAAGTCCGGCAAAAAAGAATCATTCCCGCCGTCACCGGTCTTCGGCTTTTCATCATCTTTCAAGGCTCCTTTTAGATCTTCAGTAGCGCCTTCAGTTGCTTTTTTGAATTCGCTGAAGCCTTTACCCAAAGTTTTGGCCAATTCCGGCAATTTTTTGGGCCCTACAACGAGCAGTGCAATTATTGCAATTACTAGAAGTTCCGGCAGTCCTATGCCAAACATTGATAATTAATCTCCCTATGATACTTGAGATATACCTATATATTGATTCCTGTTTTTGTCAATGTTTTTTGCGAAAGAAGTCAGAAACATAGTCGATCGAATATATTATACCATTTCTAAATCAAAGCCCGATAGCAAGCAATCTCACTTTCACCTACAAAGTTTCAGTAGTGGACATTTGTCAAAATTGAGGATTATGGATAGAAAGAGTGAATCGTAGCCAAAGCTTTACAATATGAGACAAAATATTTCTACCGAGAATTCCAGACCTCTCGGTAGAGCACGTCATAGGAATGGGAATGAAAAAAAGCGTTCCGCCACTGGAGACGAAACGCTTTTTTTATTTATTATTGATCAAGAAACTGAGAAGCTATTTCTTCCTTTTCTTCGTAGGCTTGGGTTTCTTTTTGGTTGCTTTATGCTTTAAATGGGTGGCGGCCAATTTCTTGAAAGCTGTGTCCCACTTTTCAATGATCGACTTAAGTTCGCCGACATTCTCCTTGGCACTGGCCGGATCATTGGCGATCTTGTCTTTGGTCGCTTTCAGACCCTTCGTAAAAGCTTTGGTATCAGCGGCCCATGCGTCCTTCGTCTTCTTGTCTTTCATCTTCTTCGTGAGATTTTTGGCGGAGGTTTTGAGGTTCTTCCAGTCTTCTTCCAGACTAGCAACTGCTGCGTTAGCTTCGGCTGCGGCCACCTTCTTACCTCCCTCCACGGCACCAGCGGCCTTATCGAAGGCAGTCTTGGCAGCCAAATAATCCTGCTTGGCCTCCTTATACTTTTTTTCTTTCATCTGGGCTTCAGCGGCGTCCCAGATTTTCTTAGCAGCATCCAGATCGCCGGCGGCGTACTTGTCAGCACCAGAAGATACAGCGGTGTCCATGGAGGCCTTGGCAGCCGACTTCTCAGCCTCAGGGGGTTTTGCACAACCGATGAACACTAGGGTAAGTGCAAGAATAATCATCAACGATACTGAATGCCTGAAATGCGTCATAAATGTACTCCTCTTTTTTGGTGTTTGTATAGCTTGAGATAAAATAATTTGTTTGAAAATATACCTTCTCCGGAGTTTGTCAATATATTTCTTGATCAACTTTAACGAATACGAATTAAAATCTTGTACATTTTTTATTTATTGCCACTAGAAATGCTACATTGATGGGCAGAATTAGAAAAACAACATTACAGCCTGTCTGTTTTTACACCATGGTAAATTCTCAGACAATTATGCTGCCTTCTTAATAAAACAATTCCTCGTGTTGCTTTTGCAATGCTTTTGCAACCTTTAATTCGGAATTCTTTCTTGTGAGCAGCCCTTTTTCCATTTTGGCTATTGTTTGTTGCGTTAATCCAGCTCGGCGGGCTAATTCTGACACACTAAGGGGAATAGCTTCTCTAAATTGTTTTACTTTATTTTTCCGGATATTCTCGATCATATAATGGCACCCCAAAAACAAAAAGATCCATTTTTATTCTAAAATTTCCAGAACTGCCCGTTTATGTACTTTGGCGGACGCGGCACTCAAAATGGTGCGGATAGCATAGGCGATTCTGCCCTGCTTTCCGATTACCTTGCCCATATCTTCTTTTGCCACACGCAATTCAATTACAGATGTTTGTTCACCGATGACTTCAGTTACTTCCACTTTGTCGGGATTATCAACTAAAGATTGAGCGATACACTTAATCAATTCCTTCATCGTCAGCACCTCCATTGGCTTTGGTTAACACTGCTTGAAAATTCGCTACAATATTCGCACTGCTTGTAACTTTTTATTTACCGTTCACCATCTTCTTTAATTCCCTTCCCACCTTGAAAAATGGCAATCTTTTTGGTTTCACATCCACAGTCTTTCCTGTTTTAGGATTCCTGCCTTTATAAGCTTTATACTCCCTTATACTAAAGCTCCCAAATCCCCTGATCTCTATTCTGCCGCCATTCTTAAGTTCATTTGTAAAACCTTTAAACATCAAATTAACAATATCCGTTGCCTGTTTTTCCGTCAGATTTTTCTTTTCAGCAAGCGCCATAATCACGTCAATCTTATTCATACAAAGTCCCCTTTACTGTTGCTTAATGCTTAATTGATCACACCGTTCTCTTATGCACACCACCAGCGGTTCCAAATCACTTTCCGGCAATTTCAACAAGAAGTCCAGATCAGTATCTGTCTTTAGTATTTTTTTGATTATTTCCAGCAACTCCGTTTTTTTCATCATATTATTTTCGTGGTTAAACTTTTTTTCATCAGTACGGATGAGTGACCTGCCGAAAATACTCATACCATATGTTAAATTAGAGTGCAGTCATTTTTTGTTTATTACGTATTGAAATGTTGGTGAGTTGGGAAAATAAGAAAAACAACATTTCAGGAAGTAAGCATCAACCGGATTAACCATTATTATGTAAAAAATTAGTTGAAGAACTAGTTCCACTTCTAAATCAAAGATGATATCGAGGCAGCAAGGAGGAGGCAACGAAGCGTATTGTACCATACGTTGAGGAAGCCGACGACGCTGCTAACAAAGATAGCGCTTTGATTTAGAAGCGGAATAACTCCAACGCTGATCTTTGAGCCTATATTTCAGGATGTAGGGAAATGTTTTGCTCTTTAAAGCCATTTATGATAAACGACCCACAGTTTTTACATTAGAGCAACAAGGCAAGGTGTAAAATGTCCAAGAAAACAGGTATTGTCAAAGACACTCGATACTTACAGCATTCGGCTGGTTTTGCCCATCCGGAAAGTCCGGAAAGGCTGGCCGCAATTTATGAAATGCTGGACAATCCCTTGATGCACTGGAAATTCACTCACCTAGAACCGCGTGAAGCCACCCACAAAGAGATCGAGACTATCCATTCTCATTCCTACATTGAATTTATTGCCAGTACCGCGGGGCAGAGCTGTGTATATCTCGATCCTGATACGGCAACCAGTCCGGAAACTTACGAAATAGCAAAGTTAGCGGTTGGAGGTGTTTGTAATGCCATCGATAGCGTTATCGAGGGCAAGGTAGACAATGCGTTTGCTTTTGTCCGGCCTCCGGGGCACCATGCCGAAAAAGATACCGCCAAGGGTTTTTGTGTTTTCAACAATATTGCCATCGGGGCAATGCATGCTATATTAAAACATGGTTTAAAAAGAATACTGATAGTGGACTGGGATTTACATCATGGCAACGGCACCCAGCACAGTTTTTACAACGATCCGCGGGTTTTATATTTTTCCACGCACCAATATCCTTATTATCCGGGAACGGGAAGTTTGCAGGAAATCGGCCGGGGGCCGGGTGAAGGTTACACGATCAATGTTCCGTTACGGGAAGGCGCAGGAGATGCTTCCTTTGTAACAATATTCCACAAAATTTTGGAACCAGTAGCTCTTGAATATCAACCGGAATTAATTTTATTATCCGCCGGGTTCGATACTTATTTTCAAGATCCTTTAGGCGGTATGCGCGTAACACCGGAAGGATTTGCGGCCATGATGCGCATATTGCTCAATATTGCCGATGCCTGCTGTCAGGGACGTCTTGTCGCCGTGCTGGAAGGCGGCTATCACGTTGCCGGATTAACCAGATCGGTGAAGGCTGTTTTAGAAGAGATGTTGGATGAAACACATGTTTCGGAAAAGAGACTCTCTTTACTGGAAAAAGAGGTGGATGAAGAAACCAGTCATTTAATTAATAAAGTTATTTCCGGGATTCGTCCCTACTGGAAAGTGTTTTGAAGGAGGATATGCTTTGAAAATAAGCTCCCGGGAAGTTGAATATGTGGCGAATTTAGCGCGCCTGGAAGTGACGGAAGCGGAAAAAGAAAAATTTACCGCTCAGCTCAACGATATTCTGCTCTACATAGATAAACTGAATGAATTGGATACCAAAGGAGTGGAACCGATGAGCCACGCTATTGCCGTAACTAATGCGTTTCGCGAAGATAAAATATTGGATTCGATCGGCACGGAAAATTCACTGGCCAACGCACCGGACGCGCGGGGCGAGTTCTTCCGCGTGCCGAAAGTCATCGACTGATAGAGGAGCTTATGGAGTTACATCAGTTAACAATTCATGAATTACAGGAAAAAATTAAAAGTGGCCAAGCATCGGCCCTGCAAATTACACAATCAGTTTTTCAAAAAATTGATGCCGTGGAAGAACGCGTGCATGCTTACATCCGCTTGCTAAAAGAAGAGGCTATGGCTGCCGCCGCAAAAGCCGATGAATATATAAAAAAGGGCGACATAAAACCATTGACCGGAATTCCCATCGCTCTAAAAGATATTGTTTGCACCAAAGGCATCACCACAACATGCGGTTCGCACATCCTGCATAATTTTGTTCCGCCTTACAATGCTACCGCCGTGGAAAAACTTCGCGACGCCGGAGCCGTGTTTGTCGGCAAGACTAACATGGATGAATTTGCCATGGGCTCCTCCACGGAAACTTCATATTTCGGTGTTACCCGCAATCCCTGGGATTTGGAGCGAATACCCGGTGGTTCCAGCGGTGGTTCGGCCGCGGCGGTTGCCGCTGAGGAATGCATTGCTTCTATTGGTTCCGATACCGGAGGTTCTATCCGTCAGCCGGCGGCGCTTTGCGGTATTGTCGGTCTGAAGCCGACTTACGGCCGCGTATCGCGCTTTGGCCTGATTGCGTTTGCGTCCTCACTGGATCAAATTGGTCCTTTCACCAAAGATGTGGAAGACTGTGCCATTATGATGAATGTTCTGGCCGGTTATGATCCGAAAGAATCGACTTCCGTTCCGGCGGAAGTTCCCGATTACCGGCAATTTGCCGGACGGGATATTAAAGGCTGGAGAATAGGCATTCCCAAAGAATATTTTATTGAGGGCATTGATACCGAAGTAAATGCCGCCATTAAAAAAGCTATTACTGTTATCGAACAAAGCGGCGGACAGTGTGTGGAGATTTCATTGCCGCATACCCAATATTGCGTGGCAGTTTATTATATCATCGCCCCGGCGGAAGCCAGTTCCAATCTGGCGCGTTACGATGGCGTTAAATACGGTCTTAGATCGACCGATGTTCGCGACCTTTTGGATATGTACAAAAAAACGCGGATGCAGGGATTCGGCGTGGAAGTCAAAAGAAGAATCATGATCGGCACCTATGCTTTGTCTGCCGGTTATTACGATGCCTATTATAAAAAAGCTTCTCAGGTGCGGGCGTTAATGAAGCGAGACTTTGAAGAGGCATTCAAAAAATGTGACGTGATCCTGACGCCCACTACGCCGACGCCAGCTTTTAAAATCGGTGAGAAAACCGACAATCCCTTGCAGATGTACCTTTCCGATGTTTTCACCATATCGGCAAACCTGGCAGGAATCCCCGGAATTTCCGTTCCCTGCGGATTTACTTCCGGCGGCTTGCCGATAGGGGTGCAGTTTCTGGCCAGCCATTTCGAAGAAGGGAAATTAATTCAGATTGCCTCTGCTTACGAGAAAAACGCCAAAATTGAAAAGAGGAGGCCTGCGTTATAATGGAGTTTGAAACAGTCATCGGGCTGGAAGTTCATGCCCAAATGTTAACGGACACAAAAATATTTTGCGGTTGCTCCACTAAATTCGGGGGAGCGCCCAACAGCCATACATGCCCTGTTTGTTTAGGCTTGCCGGGAGTTTTACCGGTGTTAAATAAAAAAGTTGTGGAGTTCGCCATGAAAATGTCTTTGGCGACAAATTGTGAAATTAACAAATCCTGCAGCTTTGCGCGTAAAAATTATTTTTACCCTGATCTGCCCAAAGGCTATCAAATATCGCAATACGCCTATCCGCTTTCAGAGCATGGTTATATTTTGCTGGATGTAAACGGAGAGCAAAAGAAAATCGGCATTACCAGAATTCACATGGAAGAAGACGCCGGCAAACTGATGCATGATGAGCATAATCCGGTAAGTTACGTTGATCTGAACCGAACCGGAGTGCCTTTGATTGAAATCGTCAGCGAACCGGATATGCGTTCGCCCGAAGAAGCAACAGAATATCTCAAGCGCCTGCATGAAATTCTGGTTTATCTGGAAATTTGCGACGGAAATATGGAGGAAGGGTCTTTCAGGTGCGACGCTAACGTTTCTATACGTCCCAAAGGGCAAAAGGAATTCGGCACGAGAACGGAATTGAAAAATATGAATTCCTTCCGCAATGTGCAACGCGCGCTGGAATATGAGATAAAGCGGCAGCAATACCTTGTGGAAAACGGCGGCACTGTTATTCAGGAGACGCGTTTGTGGGATGACGCGCAAGGCGCAACGAATTCCATGCGCAGCAAGGAAGAAGCGCATGACTACCGTTATTTCCCCGATCCCGATTTAGTGCCGATTTTAGTTGATGAGACCTGGGTGGAAAAAATCAAGAAGGAATTGCCGGAGTTGCCGTTGAACAAACGGGAAAGATTTATTAAAGATTATCAGATTCCCGTTTACGACGCGGGCGTGCTGACGGCCGATAAAGCCCTGGCAAATTATTATGAAGAAGTAGTGAAGCTTTGTGCCAAACCTAAAGCAGCCAGTAACTGGGTAATGGGTGACATTATGCGTTTTCTCAATGAAGAAAAACGCGATATCCGTCAATGCCCCATTACGGCTAAATCTCTGGCGGACATGATTCGATTGATTGAAGAGGGAACGATCAGCGGAAAAATGGCCAAAGAAATAGTTGAAGATATGTATAAAACCGGCAAATCGCCGCAGACTATTATTGAAGAAAAAGGTCTGGTGCAAATTACCGATGAAGGCGAGTTAATCAAAACAATCAGCTCTATTATTGAAGCCAATCCTCAACAGCTTGCGGATTATCGCGGCGGCAAGGAAAAGCTTTTCGGCTTTTTTGTCGGTCAGGTGATGAAGGCGACCCAGGGCAAAGCCAACCCGCAGCTCGTCAATGAACTTCTCAAAAAGATGCTTGCCGGATAATGATTAAAACAATTATTTGGAAAAATAACACCGCGGTTTTAATTGACCAGAACGCTCTGCCGATTGCTGAAAAATATATTGCCTGCAAATCATATAAAGAAGTAATTTCCGCCATCAAAAATTTAACTGTGCGCGGCGCTCCTGCTATCGGTGTCGCCGCCGCGATGGGCGCCGCTTTGGGAGCATTGCGCCTTCCCTCTTTGCCACCAGAAGAATTCCGACAAAAATATTTTGCCATCTGCGATGAGATTGCCAAAGCGCGGCCAACAGCACGCAACCTCTTCTGGGCGCTGGAGCGCATGAAAAAATGCTTTGACCGGACGAAGCATTCCAGCCAACGCGATTTAGTAAAAGAACTTGTTAACGAAGCCAGGCGCATTTGTTCGGAGGATATAGAAATCAACCGTCAAATGGGGAAATATGGAAGTCCGCTTCTTGCTGATGGCGATAGTATTTTGACTCACTGTAACGCAGGCGCACTGGCGACAGCCGGATACGGCACAGCGCTGGGTGTCATTCGCGCAGCCAAAGAGCAGGGCAAAAAACTGCATGTTTACGTGGACGAGACAAGGCCTGTATTGCAGGGAGCACGGCTTACCGCCTGGGAATTGAAAAAAGAAAAAATCTCCTTCACATTGATTACTGATAACATGGCGGGATTTCTCATGCGGCAGGGAAAAGTTGACAAGATCATCGTGGGGGCCGATAGAATTGCCGCCAACGGCGATACGGCCAATAAAATCGGCACCTATTCTTTGGCAGTACTCGCTTGCGCGCACCGCATTCCATTTTATGTGGCCGCGCCGCAATCCACCATTGATGTTTCTTTAAAAACCGGCGCCACCATACCCATCGAAGAAAGAAAAAACGAAGAAGTAACTCATTTTAAGGGAGTTCGCAACGCGCCTGCGGGAACAAAAGTTTATAACCCGGCCTTTGATGTAACACCGGCACAATTTATTACGGCAATTATTACGGAAAAAGGAATCCTTACAAAACCGTATCGCACCTCCATTGCCTTTACGCATAAAGGGGAAAAGCTTTCATGAAATTATTTCTTTTTGATTTTGACGGTGTCCTCGTTGATTCATTGGATGTTTATGAAAAGACAGTGACCGATTGTCTTCAGAAAATAAATCAGCCTTTAACGCGCGGCAGAGAAGAATTTCTGGAACTATTTGAAGGTAATTTTTATGAATCACTGGTGAAAAGAGGCGTGGATTTAGATGAATTTATGGAATCGTCTGTAAATATTCTGGCGCAGGTTGATTACAGCGAAATGAAGCCTTTCGGCGCGATGCTGCCGGTTCTTAATGAGCTAAAAAAAAATCATCCGCTTATCGTTATTTCTTCAAACGACACTCCGACTATTCAAGAGGCTTTGCGTCTCTATAATTTTAATGGAATATTTCAGGAAATTCTCGGCTCTGATTTTATGTTCAGCAAAAAAGAAAAAATACTTTATGCCGCAAAAAAATATTCAGCCGCGCCAAACGATATTTATTATATCGGCGATACAACCGGCGATATCAAGGAAGGAAAGCAAGCAGGCATAAAAACTGTCGGTGTAACGTGGGGCTGGCACAGCAAAGAAAAAATGGCCGCGGCCAAACCGGATTACCTTTTCGATACTCCTCAAGAATTGCTGCAATTAAACTAGGCTATAAAATTAATCTTAGGATTTATATTTTTACTCTGTGAGAGATGGCCTTGTTACTCTCGTTCCCAAGCTGACGCTTGGGAACGAGAAAAAACCCGATAACGCAAACCCACGCTTCCCTTAAGCCCTTATGGCTTGATGCCTTCAGGACTAAAGGGCATCGAGGGCCTGCTATTTTCTTGCAGAACTCAGGGGCGTACAATCCGGAAACCTTCATAGTTGCTCTGGGTATACGGTTGATCGCCGCCGTATTCTAGGCCAATCGTAGCGGTAATCGCATTGGTGTGCCAACCACCGCCTTTTATGATACGGTACCGGTACGTGCCCGAAGAAGCCGCCCCCCTGTAGTCTGTCTGTGTTCCCACAGGATAGTCACCATACCAGTCCCAGCACCATTCATAGACGTTTCCACTTATGTCATATAAGCCCAGCTCGTTGGGCAACTTGGTTCCTACAGGATGTGTTGAATCACTGCTGTTATCAGCATACCAGACATAATCCCCAATAGCATTGCTTCCCGTACTCCCCGCAAAAGCCTTGGCGTAACCTGTGGTATAAGTCCCGCCCGTATAGCCATAACCGCTGGTGGCCCCCATGGCCGCCCACATCCATTCCATTTCCGTCGGTAGGGGCGGTAGCCATTGGCTGACCAGTTGGCCGTGGCGGCGTCCCAGACTGGGTCCCACGTCCCTGTGGCCGGAATGGCCGCATAGGTCAAGGTAGTGAAGTTAATGCCGCTAACACTGTACACAGGTGTCAGGCCTTCGGCGATGCTCAGTTTATTGCAGAAGGCGATGGCATGATACCAATTTACCCTTTGTACCGGGTCGCCGGTGCCGCTGGAATAGGTGGTGTTACTGGGATCTGTTCCCATAATCGCTAAAAACTGAGCACGGGTGATCTCGTACTGACTCATCCGGAAAGCCGTCGAAATAGTGCTGATGTTGGCGGCATCAGCATCCCGCTGGAAACTTCCGGCAGGTACGTATTTTAATGTGCCGATGTTTGCCGAGGTGTAATCACCGGTTGATGAATTTGCAGTCGCCGTAAAATCCTGAACAGCAAAATTTCCATTATTAACTGTTATACTTACGCTACTAGGATTAAATGAGTAACCCGCCAGCGATGGCGTAACCGTATAACTGCCGTTAGCAGCATTACTAAAACTGTAATTGCCGCTGGAATCTGTTGCAGTGCTAACCGAACTCGCTCCTGTGAGCGTAACAGTGACACCTGCTAAGCCAGCGCCGTTATATGTAATTTGGCCAGATATTGTGTAGCCAGTGCTCCCTGCCGTTGCGATAATATCAGTTGCAACCGTAAAATTGGCATCGTTGACTTCTACGCTTACGCTTGAAGGACTGAAGGTGTAGCCTGCGCTTGAGAAGCTCAGGGTATAAGTGCCATTTGCTACGTTTGTAAAAACATACTCCCCATTCGCATCTGTTACTGTGGGACTTGAGCCCCCTTCTAAAGTAACAGTGACTCCGGCCAAGCCAACGCCGTTCAACGTAACTGTTCCGGAAATATTATAAGATGATGGAATAGCTGCAAGCAATTCACTTCTAATCTTGTCAAATAAGACATTATCACCCTTGCCTTTCGCCATTTGAGAATGATCATAATTTACCTCTGGTTCTTTTTGAACAAATCCGTCTGGGTGACCATAATTAAATGCGCTTGCTACCGGAACAACCGCGTCAGAGTCATAGCCGATGAGGTAATTAATCTGATATGACGTGGTATATTCTAGGCCATGGTTTACATCAAGGTTGCTTCCTGCGAAAGCAGTATATAAGCTTGCATACTGTGGTGTTTTCAGGAGATCGTTTAGATCTGATAAATCATTTGTATCCCGCTTTAGAAGTAACGAATGTTTACCATCATAGTTATCCCATTCTAAATCCGTCGTACCATTAGCATTTAAGGCAACAAAAACATCAGCCAATTGTAAAGTGACTAGACCCACTGGTAACCCTAATAGAGAAATCGCGGAATCTTTTGCTGCATTGCGTAAAACCTGCACCAGAGGAGAACCGTGGTATGGTGTTCCCAAAGTAATCAACTTGATGACCTTAGAACCGCCACTATGTTTTTGAATATATGAATGGGCAACTAATCCCCCCATGGAATGAGCGACAATAATAATATTTTTTTGCGAAGGGAACAATGACGATATTTTGGATGCAAGTTTATTACCATTATCATCGATGAACTGTGTTGTGTCGTAAGTAAAGGAATAAAGCTTAAATTTATTTGTTAGATCAATATCCGAATTGAAATAGCTAATAAATTTATCCCATGTATCTTGCGGATCGGAAGCATCACGGAAAATCTGCCAACCGTGAATCAGAATTATCGGGATCTTGCCTGTTGCCGCTAATTTCGTGGTTTGATCATCGCTAACCGGTGTAAAAGTTTGACTATCGCCTTTCGACGGTGAAAAAATGACATCGTTTAATTGTTCTGTAATTGAAGGGAAATAATTTTTTAAATTTATGCCCGTTATTTTAATTGAGGTGATATTACTGTTTGCAGTCAATGAGCTCGCCGGGATATTTATAGTTGCTGTTCCGTTCGCAGCTATATAGCTGCCATATAGGCCAATAGTTCCATCGCCGTTATATATGGCAACTTCAGTTGCATTATAAGCGTCATCAGAGTTACTATTTAATACGACGGCCTTGATGCTTGAAAGTGCTTTTTTTACGGTAGTGCTTATGCCCGTAGGCACGGGTATTTGAAAGGCGACGAAATTATTACTGCCGCTTTGATCCGTAATGCTACCGGCAGGGATGTCAATCTGATATGTATTAGTCACCGCAGTCGCCTGACTCGCATATAATTGCGGTTGAGCGAGTTTGGAAAGAGTAACTTGGGTATTATCAGCAACAACGCCGGTAGGTATTGTCACATTGGCTCCATCTGCCAGTTGAACACTTCCTCCAGTGGAGTTTACTATTGCGCTTGTGGTAGTTGAACTGTTACTGCCCCAGCCGCCCGGAGTGCAAGCCATCATCGCCAGAAGTAACATTGCCGCCAATACCACAAATAATTTTTTCATCGTTCTCTCTCCTTGTAATTTATGCCCTTTTGATTTCAAAGGATAACGCAGCGGCAAGGAGGAGGCTCCGCAGGCGTATTTGCTAATACGTTGAGGAAGACGACGACGCAGGCAACAAAGTTAGCCAAAGAAAGCAAATTGGTATAAAAAAATAACCCATGCGTCCGTCAAAGACACATGGGTTTTATGATCGATGTATTAATATAAAAAGTTTTGAAAAATTTTAATCTGTCTGTCTGCGCATTATGTAGGCCATCATTCCA
This sequence comes from Syntrophaceae bacterium, assembly GCA_003141615.1. GTDB lineage: Bacteria > Desulfobacterota > Syntrophia > Syntrophales > Smithellaceae > Smithella. Next base: position 2,162 of record PLMV01000193.1, on the reverse strand, counting down.
TTTTTATCCAAAAACAAAAATTTCACTTTCCGCTTTCATTTTCGGTATTTTAACTTTTTCTTCTTTAAAACCATCTAAATGAAATTGGATTGCTTCATATATATTTTTCTCAGTCTCGCTCTTTGTTCGTCCAGTCGCAATACAACCGGGCAGATCGGGAGCGTACGCGCTATATCCTGTTTTAGTTTTTTCAAAAACCACTAAAAATTTCCGCATAATTATCATTTCTCCAATTTTATCTGTGCTTGTTTTACTACACTTGATAATGTACCCGGTGCAATTTCATCAACTAATTTATGACAGGCTATAGTAACCAAGCCTTTCTTTGTTGCATGTTTATATTGCATATGACTACCTTTCTGTCTTACTTTGTACCAACCGTCTTGTTCAATTATTCTTATGATTTCTTTTACTTTCATAATGTTTTGTTTTGTATAATAATTATAACACTTTTTATCGCGTGCTTGTCAAATTATTTATAATCTCCGATAATAATATTGAGAGATACAATATTTCAGCCAAGAAAACAAACAATCCTGAAGGAAAATGTTCCATTAAACTAGCTTGAGAAAGCTTTCAGATGTGTTTCCAGCAGGCGCTGCTTATCAAAATCCTTGAGCTTAAGGTATTTGGGAGTGGTACCGGCAAAAGCGCATTTAGGCACCAGACCGATTAATTCGGACTCCAAAATTTCAACGTCGCGCCCTGTCGCCAGCGTATTAACCAGATCGTAAATAGACTTGAGCGGTGTTTCCTTACAATTAGTCAGATTTATCGATACCTGCGCGATGCCGCGGCTTTTCAAGATTACACCGATTGCCCGCACATGTTTCAAACCGCCGCCTTTCTCTCTGATTTGCGAAGCAATATTTTGCGCCAGACGTAAATCATCAGATACCAAATTAATGTTATAAGCGACCAGCGGCTCGCGCGCTCCTACAACAGTAGCGCCGGCCCGCGCGTTAAACTTTGAGTTACCCACATCGGGAGCATCTCCCGGATTAATCATTTTCTTCTCCAAAGCCTCGTATCCGCCGTGACGAACTATCGCCAGTTCGCTGCGCCCTGGAATCAGCGCCGCGTCGCCGTAGAAATATACAGGAACACGGAATTGTTCGTACAATTGCTGACCGAAGAGGTGCGCTAAAGCAACTGCGTCTTTCATTTTCGCTTTAGCCAGCGGGATAAAGGGAACAACATCAACAGCCCCCAGGCGCGGATGCACTCCGGCCTGCTTGCGCATATCAATCAGATCCAGAGCTTTGCCCGAAGCAGCAAGCGCCGCTTCCAGCACATCCTCCGGCTTTCCCAAAAAAGTAAAGACGCTGCGGTTATGATCAACATCACCGCTGAAATCAACCAGCCGCACGCCGGGGAACGATTCAAAAACCTGCGCAATCGCCGCAATCTTTTTTTGATTGCATCCTTCACTGAAATTCGGCACACATTCAATTATTTTCATTTTTCACACCTGATGAATTTTGACCGCCGGCAGTTCAACACAAGTAAGCTTGCCCCCAAAAACGGCGCCGGTATCTATACCTATCTTATTCGGCATAATTAAAGGATAACTCAAAGGAGTATGGCCGAAAATAACCATTTTACCAAAGTCATCCTCTGTGTCTATAAACTCGTGCCGTACCCATAACAAGTCATGCATTGTCTGTTCACACAGCTGTAATCCCGGTTTTAGGCCGGCATGAACAAATATGTAATTCTCAGTCTCATAATGCGGCAAAAGCGCCTCAAAAAATTGCCGATGCTCCCGCGGGATTTTAGCTTTTCTTTTTTCAGGCTCATCCGAACGGGAAATTCCATANNCTTCATCCACACCTTCCAGATAACGGATAAGCATGTATTCATGATTACCCAAAAGGCAGACAACCTTTTTATATTCCCTCTTCAACCGGATAACATAATCAACAACTTCTCTGCTGGAGTTCCCACGATCAATATAATCGCCGATGAAGATTAATGTGTCTTTTTGTGGATCAGCGCCAATATTCGTTATCAATGCATGGAGCTTTTCCAGACAGCCGTGAATATCTCCTATGGCAAAAATTTTATTCATAAAACATTGCCTAAGTTGTGTGATCCCGCGACTTGGAATCCCCCGGCTCCTGCCGAAGGGGGCTCCACTAATTTAATCTAAAAGAGCCTTT